>NZ_AEJZ01000268.1:0-7345 GCF_000208525.1 Escherichia sp. TW14182 | reverse complement strand
CGGTGTCACCCATCCGCAAGCCGGTGGAATATTCTGCTACCGCAGGCGGCACGGGCATTAAGTCGCGCAAACGCAGGCGAGAGAAGAGTTTCAGACGCTGGCTCATTGTGCGGGCTTTGTTGACATCCACCAGCACGCGCGCCAGTTTTTTGCTAACGCCAATCGGCAATACCGACGAGGAATCTGCCCCACCGGCAATCCCCGCACGAATGGTTCCCGCCATCAGGCTTTCGGCGACGTTTGCAACAGCCTGGAAACTGGTGGCACAGGCACGACTGACGCTGTAAGCATCGGTATGGACGTTCATTCCGGTGCCAAGAACAATTTCACGCGCAATGTTGGGGGCTTCCGGCATTTGTACGACCTGACCAAAGACCAGTTGTTCAATCACTTCGGCGGGGATCTCGCTACGAGCAAGCAGTTCTCCGACGACCATCTTCCCCAAATCAACAGCGGGAATACCATGAAAAGCCGTCGCCTGGCGAGCAAAAGGCGTGCGTAATCCGCTAACAATGGCGATACGATCGCCCTGGCGGGTAACCAGCGGTAAAACCTGACCCATAACACTCCCCTGTAAAAAAATAGATAAAGTGGTCTGACCTGATCATAGTCTTAACCATTTTTTTACATTTAGCCAAGTGGAGAAAAGGGAAAGTGGGAGCTATGACACAGAGAGAAAAGAAGAAGAGAAAACAAAACGCCCCTGCCAGCAACTGGCAGGGGCGTGTGTACCTGAGAGGAATTAACGCAGACCCAGCTGGAAGATCAGCATTTCAGCTTCGCAGGCAAAAGTGAAATCGATATCCAGGCGAACACCATCAGACTCTTCAGTGAAAGTCGGGGTGATTTTGCACGGTTCGGATTCCACGCTACGGGCTTTTTCAGTCAGCGCCGCCAGCGTTTGTTCTGCTTCTGCGCGGTTTGCAAACACGCGGCTGTAAGACGCGGTGCAATCGGAGTTGTCCATAATGGTGCCAACATCCATACAGCAGCAAACCGGGGTTTCATCAGCACTACATTTACTCATCGTTGATTTCCTCTGTATGTGCACCCAAGGTGCCAGATAAACGTTGCGGATATTTTACGCTTCCGGAAAGTGCTGCTCCAGTTGTTAATTCTGCAAAATCGGATAAGTGACCGAAATCACACTTAAAAATGATCTAAAACAAAATTCACCCGGATGGATGAGTGCGCCACCTCTAAATTTTGCCAGCTGGATCGCGTTTCTTAGATCATATTTGAAAAAAGATAGAAACATACTTGCAACATCCTATCTGGTCAGACCTATACTCTCGCCACTGGTCTGATTTCTAAGATGTACATCAGCCCCTACACTTCGCGCTCCTGTTACAGCACGTAACATAGTTTGTATAAAAATAAATTATTGAGGTTATGGTCATGAGCCAGAAAACCCTGTTTACAAAGTCTGCTCTCGCAGTCGCAGTGGCACTTATCTCCACCCAGGCCTGGTCGGCAGGCTTTCAGTTAAACGAATTTTCTTCCTCTGGCCTGGGTCGGGCTTATTCAGGGGAAGGCGCAATTGCCGATGATGCCGGTAACGTCAGCCGTAACCCCGCGTTGATTACCATGTTTGACCGCCCGACTTTTTCTGCGGGTGCGGTTTATATTGATCCGGATGTAGATATTACCGGGCATTCTAATTTAACCGGTCAGAGTGCAAATGCTAAAAATATCGCACCGACAGCGTGGGTCCCTAACCTGCACTTTGTCGCGCCTATTAACGATCAGTTTGGTTGGGGAGCGTCAATAACGTCCAACTACGGCCTGGCTACGGAATTTACCGACAACTATGCTGCTGGTATCTATGGCGGTAAAACCGATCTGCAGACAATCAACCTTAACCTTAGCGGGGCTTATCGCCTTAACAATAGCTGGAGTTTTGGTCTTGGTTTTGATGCTGTTTACGCCAAGGCAAAAATTGAGCGTTACGCCGGTTCGCTGGGGCCTTTGTTGTCTCAACAGTTGATTGCCCAAGGTGTACCCGCGTCATTGACCAATGGTATTAATACTCCGGACTCTCAAATTGCTCATCTGAAAGGTGACGAGTGGGGCTTTGGCTGGAACGCGGGTATTCTTTATGAACTGGATAAAGATAACCGTTGGGGCCTGACATATCGTTCAGAAGTTAAAATCGACTTCGAAGGGGATTACAAAAGCTCCATTAACCCAAATCTGAACAACATTTTGGGTAATATGGGCTTGCCGTATGGCACGATGGGTGCAACACAAAATGGATCCTTGACGCTCAACCTGCCTGAGATGTGGGAGATTTCTGGTTATAACCGTGTTGCGCCGCAGTGGGCAATTCACTACAGCATGGCCTATACCAGCTGGAGTCAGTTCCAGGAGTTGAAAGCGAAAGGCGATAGTGGTCAGACGCTGTTCTATAAAGATGAAGGATTCCGTGACGCATATCGTATCGCGTTGGGTACAACCTACTATTACGATAAAAACTGGACCTTCCGTACCGGTATCGCCTATGACGACAGCCCGGTTCCGGCAGATAAACGCTCTATTTCCATTCCTGACCAGGATCGTTTGTGGTTAAGTGCTGGGTTAACCTATGCATTTAATGAAGATGCATCCATTGACGTTGGCGCATCTTATATGCATGGTCAGAAAGTGAAATTCACCGAAGGTGAAGGTGCGGCAGCTTATTCTTTCGAGTCTGAAGGTAAAGCCTGGCTGTTCGGGACTAACTTTAACTACGCGTTCTAATAACACGTTCGTTTAATAAGAAAAAAGGTGAGTTTTACGACTCACCTTTTTTATTTGCGTCTTATTCAGAATCGATATCTTTTAAATCATCCTGAATCGCTTGCGCGTTCGGGTTTTCTTGCGGTTTGAGCTCACCGCCATTGGCGATGAAATCATGACGCTGGAAGTAAGCCTCGCGCACCATAATGTAAGGATCGGAGGACTGACGAAGCAAGCCGTCAGAATCCAGCAACTGCGCACGAGTTTCGATCCCTTCAAGCGTCCATTTACCCACCGACATCGGCCAGGTCAGCCAGGAAAGTACCGGGTAAAGGCTGTCTGCCATATCACCGCCGTCATCACGCAGCGTAAAGCTACCGTAGAACGGTAACTGAACGTACGGCCCATAACCCACGCCATAGTGACCGAGCGTACTGCCAAAACGGTGAGGTTCGGTGCGTTGCAGTTTCGGGTTCGCCATCCCAGCAACATCAATAAAACCGCCCATTCCCAAAATGGTGTTCAGGAAAAAGCGGGTAAAGTGGACCATCCCCTGATAAGGGTCACCCTGCAAGAAGTAGTTAACCATCACCGCAGGTTCTTCCAGGTTGCCGGTAAAGTTGCTCAAACCGTTACGCGCCGGTTGCGGAACATAATCACGCCAGACGACAGCTACCGGTCGAACCACATACGGGTCTAACACATTGAAGTTAAAATTGTACATGGTGCGGTTGAACCCTTCTAACGGGTCAGAACGCCCTTGCTGATCTGTACCGGAACTCGCACACCCCACCAGAAGCGTAGTTCCCAGAGCAAGCGCCGACAGGCGAAGCTTCATAAATGTCTCCCTGTTTTTTATGGCTTTTTTATGGCTTATGCAGTTTGCCATCCATGACGGAACGATACCGTATCCGCCTGTTTAGGTGTGGGCGATTGTAACAGCACGTCAACTGATGTCCAGACGCCCTGGTTTGCTGACTTGATCATAGCCTGGTAATCGCCGCCCTGTAGGCTACTTGATTCTGTAGAAACAGAAAAAGGCAAACGCAGCCTTTTATACATTTTCAGAGTAACTCCCGCCAGTTGCGAGCAAAAAAGCCGCTACGCTTTAGCTATACGTGCTAATTCAAGAGACGACATCATGGACAATGACAAAATAGATAAACACAGCGACGAACTTGAAGTAGAGAGCGAAGAAAAAGAGCGTGGAAAAAAAATAGAAATAGATGAAGACCGGCTCCCCTCCAGAGCGATGGCTATTCACGAACATATCCGTCAGGACGGCGAAAAAGAGCTGGAGCGCGACGCGATGGCGCTACTGTGGTCAGCCATTGCGGCGGGTCTGTCGATGGGCGCTTCGTTACTGGCAAAAGGGATATTTCATGTCGAACTGGAAGGCGTACCGGGGAGTTTTTTGCTGGAGAATCTGGGTTATACCTTTGGTTTTATTATCGTCATTATGGCACGCCAGCAATTATTTACTGAGAATACCGTAACGGCGGTACTGCCGGTGATGCAAAAACCGAGCATGGGCAACATCGGCTTACTGATGCGGTTATGGGGCGTCGTGCTGCTGGGTAATATTCTCGGAACAGGTATTGCGGCGTGGGCGTTTGAGTATATGCCTATCTTTAATGAAGAAACCCGCGATGCGTTTGTCAAAATCGGCATGGATGTGATGAAGAACACCCCCAGCGAGATGTTTGCCAACGCGATCATCTCCGGCTGGCTTATAGCCACAATGGTATGGATGTTCCCTGCGGCGGGAGCGGCAAAGATTGTAGTAATTATATTGATGACGTGGCTTATCGCGCTGGGCGACACTACCCACATCGTCGTCGGTTCAGTAGAGATCCTCTATCTGGTCTTTAACGGCACGCTGCACTGGAGCGATTTCATCTGGCCATTCGCGCTACCTACTCTGGCGGGAAACATCTGCGGCGGCACCTTCATCTTCGCATTAATGAGCCATGCGCAAATCCGTAACGATATGAGTAACAAGCGTAAAGAAGAGGCACGCCAGAAAGCAGAACATGCGGAAATCATTAAGAAAAATGATAAAAATCCGCTATAAGTGGCGAGGGTTTAAGCAATCGAGCGGCAGCGTACTTACCCCGCTGTTTAATAGCGGTTATACTCATGCCGCATTGTCCTCTTAGTTAAATGGATATAACGAGCCCCTCCTAAGGGCTAATTGCAGGTTCGATTCCTGCAGGGGACACCACCGCAACATCTCGCCACCTCTCAGAAAACACCATTACCCATTGATTTTCAAAGCGTTATATCTTATTTATTGTCTCGCTAACTCTCGTTAAATTTGCCTGAAGCCCATATTTAAATGGGTATAAAAATGGGTACGTTTGGTTCGATTTTTATTTGTACCCGTTTAGAGGATCAACACCATGAAACTAACTGATGTAGCTGTACGTAACGCCAGACCAGATAAAGACAGCAATAAAATTAAAAAACTTCGTGACGGCAAAGGGCTGTATCTCTACGTTCACCCCAATGGCTCAAAATACTGGCGCTTTCGCAAAGTTATTAACGGCAAAGAAACAACCCGCGCTTTAGGTATTTACCCAGCCGTCACGCTTGCAGAGGCCAGAAACGCCCGCGATGAGTATCTGGCAAGCCTGGCTAAAGGCATTGATCCCTTGTACGCGCCAAAACCTCAAATAGTGCTTTTTGAAGATGTCGCCAGAGAATGGCATAGCAGGAAAAAGGGCTGGAGCGAACTACACGCACAAAAAGTTTTAAAAGACCTGGAGAATCATGTCTTCCCCGTTCTTGGCAAAAAGCCAATTAACGAAATTACAACCATGGATCTGTTGTTACCTCTACGCAAAATGGAGGATAAAGGGATACTTGAGACGGCATCACGAAACAAGCAGCGAATGAATGCAATCATGCGTTACGCTGTCCAGAACGGGATGATTAAATACAATCCAGCGCAGGAGCTGGGCGGTGCGATAGAAACCAATAAAACCCGTCATCGCCCTGCTCTCCCTCTTGAGCGATTGCCTGAATTGCTGGGAAAAATTGATAATTATCATCACAAGCTGAACGGGCGGCTATTAACGCAATTTGCACTAAAGTTAAATTTATTAGTCTTTATTCGCTCAAGTGAATTGCGTTTTGCCCGATGGAATGAAATTGATTTTGATAAATCAATGTGGGTAATACCCGCAGAACGCGAAAAAATAGAAGGCGTTAAATATTCATATCGTGGAACGAAAATGGGAACCCCTCACGCCATCCCTTTATCCACTCAGGCAATGCAGCTTCTTGAAGATATAAGGAATATATCCGGTGACGAATTGTTGATTTTTCCCGGCGACCACTACCAGATAAAGCCCATGAGCGAAAACACCATTAACAAGGCGTTACGCCACATGGGATACGATACAAAAGAAGATATTTGCGGTCATGGATTCAGGGCTATGGCCTGCTCCGCTCTGACAGAATCAGGCATATGGACAAGGGAAGCTGTCGAGCTCCAGATGAGCCACAGGGAAAGAAACACCGTTCGTGCCGCTTACATTCACAGAGCTGAACACATGCAGGAGCGTCGCCAGATGTTGCAGTGGTGGGCTGATTATCTCGACTCCTGCCAGGCAGCATATATCGCCCCCTATGATTTTAAGTGGATCAACGAAACAGACTGAACTAACGGCGCTAACTCGACAAACCAAACTAACCCAAGAAACTGAATTAAACTCAAGGCGTGGACAATATGTGGACACGCCGATTTTTTTGTCTTTGAAAATCAACAGAATAAGACACCACTAAAAGCACCTGGTGATTTTTAGCCTCAAAAACAGCTATATCCATTTGATTTTTAATGTATTTTTGATTAACAACCAGTGCTTTTGATAAAAATTAGAAAATCAAACAGTTTTACCGATATATTTTTTTGACGTGCGTCATGCTTTCAACTCTTTTTTTTGTTTTCAGAGCCCACTATTCCAGCGTTCACAAGTCATTACACCGCCCAGAAAGGACTTTCCTAGTGCCTAAGGGGTAAGTCAGCAAACCTTTCTGGCCTAACTTGTTGTCGTTTGTTCGCCTTCAGGCGGTTTAAAGCGGTTCTAAATGGATATTTCAGGCATGAAGCAAAACTCACCTCCTGTGTCAACCCCCGTTAAAAATCCGCCTGATTTACAAATCCGTTTTTCGTTGTTTATGATTTTTCTCGTCCCGCAGACTACCGCGAGATCTTACATGTTCCCACGGTGGCTAACGAAAATGTTCAGCGTATACAGGAGGTCAACATGGCAGCACGCTCACAAGCCAGCGAAAGGCAAGTGCAAAAATTAATAAGGCTCCCCAGGGTCATTGAAATAACCGGGAAATCAAGAGCGCGAATTTACGATGATATAAAATCCGATACATTTCCAAAGCCCATTAAAATAGGCCCGCGTGCTGTTGCATGGATTGAAGAAGAAATTATCGACTGGATAGAAGAAAGAAAACAACAACGTTTTCAGGCTTAATTATTTTCATTAAGCCCGCATGGCGCGCTACGCGCCTGAATATTTCAGACATTAAGAACTTCACAGAATAGAAAATGAATACCTTAATCAAAAACATTACTCCGGTTTTTAAAAACTGCCCGGAAATGACCACG
>NZ_AEJZ01000269.1:0-14807 GCF_000208525.1 Escherichia sp. TW14182 | reverse complement strand
GGGCGTTGTAGCTAAAGTTCTGAGCTAATTACTCGTTAATTAGTTTTGAATTGAAAAGGGCGCTTCGGCGCCCTTTTTGCATATGAAAGCTGGGACGCGAATATTCGTAATTTTATCTGTGCTAAATATCGAATTCATAAATATTACCAGATGCACATATTTTTAATGCAAATATATTAAATTCAATAAAACTTTATTTATTCAGGCTTTTTTCTGATTTTTATTTCTTTGTTTTATTCTATGTTGAAGCGTTCCATTAAAAAGTAAATAATTTCATTGAAGGACTTAATGTCTTGAAGTATTTTTTAATACGTCAAAAGGGATAATAATGAAATTAAATATATTTACCAAATCAATGATTGGTATGGGGTTGATTTGCTCCTCTTTACCAGCATTTGCTTTGGAAGCATGGAATAACCAACAAGGTGGAAGTAAATATCAGGTTATTTTCGATGGTAAGGTTTATGAAAATGCCTGGTGGGTTTCTTCTACAAATTGCCCCGGTAAAGCGAAAGCAAATGATGCAACTAACCCGTGGCGTTTAAAGCGTACGGCAACGGCTGCTGAAATTAGCCAGTTTGGCAATACGCTTTCCTGCGAAAAGAGCAGTAGCTCATCTTCTTCAACTTCAAATACGCCTGCATCCAATACGCCAACTAATGGTGGTTCAACTACACCAGCACAAGGTACTGTTCCATCAAATTCATCTGTAGTTGCCTGGAATAAACAGCAGGGCGGTCAGACCTGGTATGTCGTCTTTAATGGCGCGGTATATAAAAATGCCTGGTGGGTAGCCTCTTCTAACTGTCCGGGCGATGCGAAAGGCAATGATGCCAGCAATCCATGGCGTTATGTCCGTGCCGCTACGGCAACGGAAATCACGCAAACCAGTAATCCACAGTCCTGTACTTCAGCACCACAGCCTGCACCGGACGTTAAACCGGCACCGGACGTTAAACCGGCTCCTGATGTTCAGCCAGCCCCAGCTGATAAGTCAAACGACAACTATGCTGTCGTAGCCTGGAAAGGTCAGGAAGGTTCTTCTACATGGTACGTTATCTACAACGGCGGCATTTATAAGAACGCCTGGTGGGTAGGCGCGGCAAATTGCCCAGGCGATGCGAAAGAAAACGACGCCAGCAATCCATGGCGCTATGTTCGTGCGGCAACGGCAACAGAAATCACTCAGTATGGCAATCCAGGCTCCTGCTCTGTTAAGCCGGACAATGGTGGTGCTGTGACTCCGGTTGATCCGGCGCCGGTAACACCAGATACTCCGGTTACCCCAACTCCGGATAACAACGAACCATCAACACCAGCGGATAGCAGTAACGATTACTCATTACAGGCATGGAGTGGTCAGGAAGGTAGCGAAATTTACCATGTTATCTTCAATGGTAATGTCTATCAGAATGCCTGGTGGGTTGGTTCTAAAGATTGCCCGCGTGGCACCAGCGCTGAGAACTCCAATAACCCATGGCGTCTCGTGCGTACAGCTACCGCTGCGGAAATGAGTCAGTACGGTAACCCGACTACCTGTGAAATTGATAACGGCGGCGTTATCGTTGCAGATGGCTTCCAGGCCAGTAAAGCGTACAGTGCGAACAGCATTGTAGATTATAACGATGCGCATTATAAAACGTCAGTGGATCAGGACGCGTGGGGCTTTGTTCCTGGCGGCGATAACCCGTGGAAGAAATACGAATCGGCAAAAGCGTGGTCTGCATCGACAGTCTACGTGAAAGGCGATCGTGTGGTGGTTGATGGTCAGGCATATGAAGCCTTGTTCTGGACACAAAATGATAACCCTGCGCTGGTTGCGAACCAGAACGCCACCGGTAGCAATAGCCGCCCGTGGAAGCCATTGGGTAAAGCACAGAGCTATAGCAGCGACGAGCTGAAAAATGCGCCAGAGTTTAATCCAGCGACGCTTTATGCCAGCGATACGCTGATTCGCTTCAATGGCGTGAACTATATTTCTCAAAGTAAAGTGCAGAAGGTTTCACCATCTGACAGCAACCCGTGGCGTGTCTTTGTTGACTGGACCGGAACCAAAGAGCGCGTAGGTACGCCGAAGAAAGCGTGGCCGAAACACGTATATGCACCGTATGTCGACTTTACGCTGAATACAATCCCGGATCTGGCTGCGCTGGCTAAGAATCATAACGTCAACCACTTCACGCTGGCGTTTGTGGTGAGTAAAGATGCGAACACCTGTCTTCCGACATGGGGTACTGCTTACGGTATGCAGAATTACGCTCAGTACAGCAAAATTAAAGCTCTGCGTGAAGCAGGCGGCGATGTGATGCTGTCTATCGGTGGTGCTAATAACGCTCCGCTGGCGGCTTCCTGTAAGAACGTTGACGATCTGATGCAGCATTATTATGACATCGTTGATAACCTGAATCTCAGAGTCCTGGACTTCGATATCGAAGGCACCTGGGTTGCGGATCAGGCATCTATTGAACGTCGTAACCTTGCCGTGAAGAAGGTGCAGGATAAATGGAAGTCAGAAGGCAAAGATATTGCTATCTGGTACACCTTGCCAATTCTGCCGACTGGCTTGACGCCGGAAGGGATGAACGTCCTGAGCGATGCCAAAGCGAAAGGTGTTGAGCTGGCGGGTGTGAACGTGATGACCATGGACTACGGTAACGCAATTTGTCAGTCTGCAAATACCGAAGGCCAGAACATCCACGGTAAGTGTGCAACGTCGGCGATTGCCAACCTGCATTCACAATTGAAAGGCCTCCATCCCAACAAGAGCGATGCAGAAATTGACGCCATGATGGGCACCACGCCGATGGTTGGCGTGAACGACGTTCAGGGTGAAGTTTTCTATCTCTCTGATGCTCGTCTGGTCATGCAGGATGCGCAAACTCGCAACCTCGGCATGGTGGGTATCTGGTCAATCGCGCGTGATCTGCCGGGCGGCACTAACCTGTCTCCGGAATTCCACGGTCTGACTAAAGAACAAGCTCCGAAGTACGCATTCAGTGCGATCTTCGCGCCGTTTACTAAGCAGTAAATTTGCTGGCGATACTTTCTGGTATCGCCGCATTTTTTGTCAATGGGCTACATTTTTGTAGCCCATTATTTTTATTCATATTTCTATTTTTTGATTAAAAAAGAGTCTTTTCGTAATTGAAATAAGAACTATTTTCATTTATTTTTGAAGAAAGTATACGGGAGTCTCTATGTACGTTTGTCTTTGTAATGGTATCAGTGATAAAAAAATTCGTCAGGCTGTGCGCCAGTTTTCTCCCCACTCGTTCCAGCAATTAAAAAAATTTATTCCGGTTGGAAACCAGTGCGGTAAATGTGTCAGAGCCGCACGTGAGGTGATGGAGGATGAATTAATGCAGCTGCCGGAGTTTAAGGAGTCCGCATAAAACGGAGTGTGTTTTTTGACTTACTCGTAAGCCGTTCTACTCTTCAAAGAGTGGAAGCGAAGGAGTCAAAAAATGAAAGGTGATACTAAAGTTATAAATTATCTCAACAAACTGTTGGGAAATGAGCTTGTCGCAATCAATCAGTACTTTCTCCATGCCCGGATGTTTAAAAACTGGGGGCTCAAACGTCTCAATGATGTGGAGTACCATGAATCCATTGATGAGATGAAACACGCCGATCGTTATATAGAGCGCATTCTTTTTCTGGAAGGTCTTCCAAATTTACAGGATCTGGGAAAACTAAACATTGGTGAAGATGTTGAGGAAATGCTGCGTTCTGATCTGGCACTTGAGCTGGATGGCGCGAAGAATTTACGCGAGGCAATTGGTTATGCCGATAGCGTTCATGATTACGTCAGCCGCGATATGATGATAGAAATTCTGCGTGATGAAGAAGGCCATATTGACTGGCTGGAAACGGAACTTGATTTGATTCAGAAAATGGGCCTGCAAAATTATTTGCAAGCACAGATTCGCGAAGAAGGCTAAGCCATGTCGGGAGGGACATTCCTCCCGGTTAATAAGAGATCCAGACCAGATACGTCAGGTTTATCATACTACCGAGCGCAAGCCACGGGCCGAATGCAATTGTGGTGATGGTCTGACGCTGCCACAGTTGTGATGCGATGGCGTAAAAAATGCCTCCCAGCGAGGCAATAAGTAATATCATTGGTAGCGTTTGCCAACCACACCACGCGCCTGCAGCGGCCAGTAGCTTGAAATCACCGTAGCCTAATCCCTCTTTGTGACATACAAACCACACCCCCCAGAAAACACACCACAGTACCCCATATCCAGCTACCGCGCCGTAAATTGCATCATGTAAATCAACTAATCCAGACTGCGCATTAAATAACAAGCCAAGCCAGAGCAGTGGCAAGGTGAGTTTGTCGGGCAGGAGCTGGGTACGAAAATCAATAACACTGAGCGTGAGTGCGAAGCAGAAGTAGAGAAAGAGCGCGCCAGTCACGATCGGCATGAAAGGTGCCAGGGCGCAGGCGATTGCCGCAACCACGCAAAGTGCCATAGGCAACGTGTCATGCCAGACATATTTTTTTTGCCTGAAATGAACCAAAACCTGGCGAAAAGTTAACGCCGTTTTATCCTCCAAAGGCGAGAGGTGATAGGCCACGGCATTCACCAGGTAACCAGCAATAAAGCCAGCCAGAATGAAGAGCGGCAGTAGCATTGTCATTATTGTTGCCCTCTGAAGGATAAATGCTTGAGGGTGATCTCTTCGTTTCCGGCAAGGGTAAATTGAAGATCCTCAATAACAATACCGTATGTTATCTGTGCCGTAGTCAGCCAGCGGGAGACGTTTTCGAGGGGGAATGTGGCAGGATGAATTGTCAGCGTATCGTCCGGGCCATTCTCTAGCGTAATAGCTAAATTCTCACGCTTTGCTTCCTCAAGAAGGATATTTTTGACCGGTTGCCTGAGCGTGGGATGGTCAAGTAATCCATGTGCACTCGCCTGGTCTTGCATCCATTTAATATCCTTTTTAATTTTTTGTATGCGGGATTGATGATCCGCAATGTAGTTATCGATAGGTTTTATTACCGCAAGCCAGCAGAAAACGCAGAGCGAGAGAATCGCCAGCCCTATAATAATTTGTTTTTCCGATGGGGATTTTTCAGTCCACCATAATTTAATCATTTCCCTGTGCTCCTTACTGTCCATACACCACTGACCGGATCTTTTTCTGTTTTTTCCATCGGAAGCCAGGACTGTGTTAACTCACAGAAACGATCAATATTGCCTTCGTTTTTCGAACTTATTTTCAAAATCAGTGATTTTTGCTTCTGACTGTAATTGGCTTCCATTAATTGCAGTTCAGGATGTTCCAGTAAGAGTGTTTGCAAATGATGGAGCAATGGCACCGCTTCAGGATATTGCTGGGCGAGTTGCTGCTTGAAGTAAAAACGAAAGTTGTGCGTTCGTTTGATCTGCGGGAAATATTGTTGCCAGGTTTCCTGCTGTTGTTGCTGAAGTTGGTCTTCAATCCCAAGCGTCTGCCAGAGAACGATTCCCCGACTACCAGCAAAAGAGAGAATGGCAAAAATGAGACTGCTTACTGCCAGCCTGGCGAGCCATTTTCCCGATCTGCTGACAGTTTTCTGTTTGCGAAAAACACCATGCAGCATGTCGTAGTGCTGGAGAGAATGATTGGCAGAATAAAAACGTAATGCTGGAGATTCTGCATGTTGGATAAGCGAATCGACCAGCACGATATCTGGAGCCGCAGTGCCAAAACAGATGACATTTTCAGGAGAAAACTGGGTGGCAAGATGCTGTAACCAGCGTTCATCAAGCTCGTTGAAGGCATGTGCAGCACTGCGAATCAGCCAGCTCGTTTGCTGGTTAACCAGAGTCCAGGAGCCTTCTTTCCAGGGAAGGTAACAACCATCTGGCAAAACCCGCGTCACGTTTAGTCCGGCAGTGTGTAAACGGTCAAGATAACGACTGAGTTTTTCCGACTGGATACCTATCACTTCCACTCGGTCATTTTGTTTATCAACAACCGTCCAGTGCCAGTTTTGGCTGGCGTCGGGTAACGTCTCCTCCGCCAGCCACTGTAATGTTTGCGCGGTGAGTTTGTATTTGGCGTTGGGCAACGTGAGTGAACGATATAAAAGACCTTCCGGTGGGATCAGAAGATGAACATTTCCTGCACCGGGCTGATCGGCCAGCGACTCCAGCGGAAGATCGTCTGTGAGCGTATGTACTGAAGATACGCTATCTGCGGAGTATGTCATCCACTCCCATTGCTTACGTAGCGTCGAGGAAGAACGTATTACCATCAACGATTCAGGCATCACGATCCTTATGATTAATAGAGTTGCAGCGTACGCCGATAGATTTGGGCGCTCTGCTGTTTACGGTTGAAGAAAATATGGCTCTGCCATCCCTGGGATTGCTCGTCGCTGATACTTTCCGTATTCAGCGTAAAATAGCGGCTATAGGGAAAGAGATGTTCTTTCACCTGAGAAACCAAGGGCTTCACGCCGGAGAAATCCTGCTGTGCCCAGTAGAGAAATGCATCTGTGGTTAACCAGCCTTCCTTTGGTCGCTTTTGTAATAAGACCTGTGCGTCCGCGTCCGTGATATTGTTGAGAAATAATGCTCTTAATAACGGGATATCATTCTCAGTTAACATATTAAGATTAATATTGAGTTCAGTGGTTGGGAGGACGCAGACATAAGGAATAATTCGCTGATAGGCGTTCTCGGTTATTCCTTTTATCTGACGGAGTTCACCAGTCAGAAAAAGCATCTGATTGGCGCTATGGCGAGGTGGCATCTGGCTTTGGTAAAAGTTGTCTTCTGCGCCGTGAAAGCGTGGCGAATCATCAGCGTCGATATAGTCGGCGATAGATTGCATGATCTCATCGGTGTTTGCGCGATCGATTCCCGCGTTGATCAGCAAAGCGCCGAAAACCTGCGCGGGGAAATCCGGGATTGCCAGTGGATCGTCGGAGACTTTTGCCAGGGCATTGAGATTGAAACAGTGCTGAGCATCGTGTAGCTGCCACTTCACCGTATTGCCATTGTCCAGCTGTATCTGTTGTGGCTGCGCCCAGTACTGCTGCAACGTGGTCTGTCTGTCGTTATCTTTAACATCCTGAGTGAGGCTGGCAAGAGCGAGTTTCTCCGCCAGTTCAATATCATATTGTCGTTGTAAGTGATGGTTTACCTGGCGAGTTCGCTGAAGCTGGTTGTGAAAACTCAGTGTCATATCCGCAGCCAGAGCGGACATGAGCGCCAGTAACATGAGTACGATGAGCAGCGCGACGCCACGTTGTTCAATATTCATGTTATTCGCCCCTGGCCTGGTTTTGCTGCGGAGACTCTTCTCTTGTTAATAGCTCCGGCAAAGCAAAACGACGCTGTAACGCGCCATACTGCGGGGTATTCAGATGAAGAGTGACGGAGAGGGGAAGCTCCTCGCTTTCCCCGCTGTTACTTTCCAGAAGGAAGCCTTCGACATTTTCCAGCATTGCCTGGGCGGGTTGATCCTTCATGCTATCGACAGAGGTACGAACCGCGCGGTAGAGCGTATGATTTCGTAGATACCAGTGAACTGTTTGTAAGGTTTGCGCTTCATTGAGAGGAGCCTGTGGATCGCGACTCTGAGTGGTGAAAATGGCCTCTTCACCCAAAACTATGATTTTGTCCGTTCCCCGATTCCGGCGAATGACAAGTTGCAGGAGATCGTTATCAAGAATGGTGATGGCGCGCTGAAGCTGATTGAACTGCTGGATTTCTTTCTGTGAGCGTTGATGCAACTCGGAAGCTTGCGAAAAAATCATAAACGCCAGCACGCTAAGCATTGAGAAAATCGCCAGCGCCGCCATGACTTCCAGCAATGTGAAACCCTGCTGGCGATTAATCATCTTGCGCCTGCCCGGATTTATTATCGATATTTTGATAACGCGTAAGAGAGGTTGTCTGACCGCTGGGTAATGTAACGGTTATGGTGCGTTCCAGAAGCGTACCATCTTTGCTTGAGTGGATATCGCTGCGCCAGTTCCACTCTTCGCCATTTATTATCTCTTTGCCAGAACTGGACGTGTTTTCCTCGTCGAATGTATCTTGCAACTGAAGTTGGTTATCCGCTATCCACAACGCCAGCGTCTCGTTACGCATCCGCTCGATGGCATTTCTTTGCCCTTGCATACTGCTCATTAAGGTCAAAGCAACTGTGGTGAAAATGCTCATCGCCAGTAAGACTTCAAGTAATGTCATCCCTGATTGTTTGTTCATGGCCGGGTATCTCTGGCAAGCGTTTGATCCAGTGGCCATGTCCCTGAGCATACCAGTGTCAGGAGTGGCTCACCGGTCTCCTGGTTAGCAATCAATATGGAGAATGGGGTGATTTGCCCATCGGCCAGAATCACCACCTGCGGTTGGCTGCTGTCATCCGATTTAAATGGCTGGGTGTGAATCGCAATTTCATCACTCCAGTGATTTTCGCTATCGTCATCCGCATCCTCTTTGAGCGGGATCCAGAGCCAACTTGACGAATTTCTGGTTGGTGCCATAAGACGCCAGCCTGAATCAGAGAAATGGATACCGACCGGCTGCCCGTGAAGCGTGGCGCGGTCGACGGCCAGTTCAAGCGCAGCGGTAAATTGCGCTGCTGTTTCGCGCGCACGGGTGCTGGCGGTATCTTCCCGACCATATGTGAAGAGCACCACGCTTGCCGTGATAGCGACCAGCGCCAGCACCAGCATCATTTCCAGCAGGGTAAACCCGCGTTGCTGATTCATCGCTGACTTATTTTTTCTTCTTGCTCAAACCCCAGTTGGTAATGTCGTCCTCGGTTCCCATTTCACCATCGGGCCCTGCTGAAAGCAGATCGTATGCACCATGTTCGCCAGGATTAACGAGGACATAATCATTGCCCCAGGGATCGGCAGGCAGACGCTTGATATAACCTTCCTTGTTATAGTTTGCGGCCAGCGGTGGCAGCGTCGGTGCTTCGACTAAGGATTCAAGCCCCTGATTTGTGGTTGGATAGCGATGATTGTCGAGCTTGTACATATCCAATGCATTTTCCAGCGCCACGATATCGCTGACGGCTTTTTGTTTATCCGCCTTTTCTTTATTGCCCATCAGGTTGGGAACCACCAGGCTGGCAAGTACGCCAATGATGACAATAACCACCATAATTTCCAGTAATGTAAAACCGCGTTGCTTATCCGTTGCGTGCATATATTTTCCTTAATTAATCATTGAGTTAAGTTGAAGAAGAGGTTGGAGTACCGAGACGACGATAAACAGGACGATCAGTGCCATCGTAATAATGAGTGCCGGTTCGAAGATGGAGAGCGTTAAGGCGATTCGGTTTTGTTGCAGCGTCTCCTGGTTGTCCGCTGCCCTGACCATTAATGTGCCGAGCTGCCCGCTTTTTTCGCCAGAGGCCACCATGTAGAGCATCATTGGCGGGAAGATTGCGGTTTGCTCCAGCGAAAGATGAATGCTGTTACCCTGGCGAACGTTCTCTGCCGCATTTGCCAGGCGCTGGCGAATTTCGAGGTTGCTGAGGCTTTCGGTGGATAAATTCATCCCATCAAGCAGAGGGACTCCGCTGGATTGTAAAATACTTAAGGTGCGGAGATAGCGTGCACTGTTTATGGCGCAAATCAGTGGACCAATGAGCGCAACACGCAGCAGCATGGCATGAAAACGATGGCGGTTATTGCCGCGTTTTAACCAGAGCCAGAAACCTACAGCGACAATAAACACCGTCGCTAATAATGTCGGGCCGGTACGTTGCAACGTGTCGCTCAGACCTAAAAGAATGCGTGTACTCAGCGGCAGTTGCTGTTTCATATGCACGAACTGTTCGGTAATTTTGGGCACGACAGCAGTGAGGAGAATAATCACGACCACAATCGCCACCGTGGTGAGCATGCAGGGGTAGATCAGCGACTGAATGAGTTTGCTGCGGATTTTCTGCCGGTTTTCATTGTAATCAGCCAGTTTTTCCAACACCGGAGCCAGAAGCCCGCTCTTTTCGCCCGCTTTGACCAGGGTACGGTAGAGCGAATCGAAAAGCGTGGGAAAATGCTGTAATGCATCGGAAAGGGGATGCCCTTCAAGGATGGCGCTACGTACCTGATTTAACACGTCAGTCAGTCGTTTATTACTGCTTTGCTGACCGATTACGGCAAGGCTCTCTTCCAGGGGTAATGCCGCCGCGCTTAAGGTTGCCAACTGCCGGGTGAAAAGCGTCAGTTCACTATGGCTAATCCTCGGGCGACGCGTTTTTACTCCCGAACTTTTTTGGGGGCGAATATCCAGCAGGAAAAGCCCTTCTTCACGCAGGCGCAGTCGTGCCTGACGTTCATCGTTAGCATCAATGATCCCCTGCAATTTTTGACCATCCTGGGTCATGGCGCGATAGCGATAATTCATGCTTCACTCTCCAGCGTGACGCTGGCGACGCGCATCACTTCATCCCAGGAGGTGTCTCCACTTATCACTTTGTGCAGGCCATTTTTGATTAAGGCATTGTGTTGCTGCCGAACCAGTCGCTCCAGAGCTTGTTCATCCACATTTTCATGAACAGCAGCTCGTAATTCCGGTGTAATAACCATCATTTCGTGGATCGCCATGCGCCCCAGATAGCCGGATTGATGGCAGTGAGGACAGCCAACGGGAGTGCCAATCGTAGTAACAGTTAGCTGGTGATGTGTAAACATCTGCGCTTGTTGGGGGGATACAGGAGTGAATTGTCGGCATTGCGGACAAAGACGACGAACCAGCCGTTGCGCGATAATTCCTGCCAGGGAAGACGAAAGTAGAAATGATTCGACGCCCATGTCGCGGAGCCGGGTCACTGCGCCTGATGCGCTGTTAGTGTGGAGTGTTGAGAGCACCAGATGGCCGGTGAGCGAAGCCTGAACAGCAATCTGCGCGGTTTCTGTATCACGAATTTCCCCAACCATCACAACATCCGGATCCTGGCGAAGAATGGCGCGCAAGCCGCGAGCGAAAGACATATCCACTCGGGTATTCACCTGCGTTTGTCCTATGCCTTCCAGTTCATATTCCACGGGATCTTCTACCGTCAGAATATTGCGGCCAGGGGTATTAAGCGCCGAAAGAATGGCGTAGAGCGTGGTGCTTTTACCGGAACCTGTCGGCCCGGTCACCAGGATAATACCGTGCGGAAGCTGAATGAGATTTTCTAAATCCTGCTTATCCGCAGCCGTCATCCCCAGATTGTTCAATGAAAGCTGGAGGCTGTTTTTATCCAGCAGGCGGAGCACGGCGCGTTCACCATAGATGGACGGCAGTGTGGATACGCGGACATCTATGTTACGTCGCCCGATACGCAAACTGATTCTTCCATCCTGCGGAATACGTTTTTCGGCGATATCAAGCCGAGCCATGACCTTTATTCGGGAGATAAGCAACGCTGCCAGTTTTTTGTTTGGCTGTAAAATTGTCCGCAGAACGCCGTCAATGCGAAAACGGATCGACATTGTTTTTTCATAGGTTTCTATGTGGATGTCGGAGGCGGTTTCTTTAATAGCCTCACTTAAAATGGCGTTGATTAAACGGATAACCGGTGCGGCTGAATCTTCATTCAGTAGATCTTCATTCGCAGGCATTTCTTCTGAGAGGGAGAGGAGATCGACGGATTGATCAATATCCTGCGCAATCTGTTGCGACTCACCAGTGTTCTGATGGAATACCGCTTCCAGCCGTGCTTCAAAATCAGCCTGCGACAAGCGGGTCATGGTATGGCACTGACCAACCTGGCGCTGAATATCGAGTAACTGCTCGAATGGCGTACCGGCGAGATAAATAATCTCCCCCTCTGAATAGAGATAACCGACTCTTTGTGCCATTGCCCAACTGGCAGGGTATGGTGAGTGAATTCTCATGTGAATGCCTCACCGCGACGATGACACAGGGGGGTGGCTGTTGAACGTGTTTTCATCCAGCACCGGTAAATCTTCAGAGCCAACCAATGCTTTTGATTTCGCGTCTATTCGTTGTTGTTGCTCCTGACGGTAGCGGGTGTATTTATCTTTCGACAGTGAGCGATAAACATCATCGTCACGGATAATCGTCGGTCGGATAAATACCATCAGGTTGCGTTTGGCGCGCTCGGTCGAGGTATAGCGGAAGAGTTGCCCCACTAAAGGAATATCGCCAAGTAAAGGAACCTTTGACACTTGCTCTTTAGAAAAATCATCCAGCAATCCGCCCAGGACTACCGTTTCACCGGTTTTGACCAGCACGGCGTTTTGAATAGTTCGGGTATTGAATGTCGGGCCGAGCGTCGAATTAGACGAAGAGTCAACGCTGGAAACCTCCTGCTCTATTTCGAGCAGTACCGCGTCGCCTTCATTGACCTGCGGAGTGACTTTGAGTTTTGTGCCCACCGTTTTGCGTTCGACGGTATTAAAGACGTTATCCCCAGAAGTGGTCTGGGAGCCGGATAGCACCGGCACATCCTGACCAACGTTGAAGGACGCGAGTTTATTATCCAGCGTTACGATGCTCGGGGTGGCGAGGATATCATTTTTATTGTTACTAGCCAGCGCAGTCAGCAATACGCCCCAGTCGCCATTGAAGAAGCCTGCGGCCATGCCATTGTAGGCGCTAAACATATCCCAGGCAGGATTCGCGCTGGTGATCCCGCCATTCTTTTTATAATCAGCCACACCTTGCGCAGCGTTAAATATCGGTAATCCTGTATTGGTAAATTGCTGTGCGCCAACGTTTTTGTTCGCCCATTGCACGCCGAGGTTAAGTCCATTTCCATCCTGAACTTCGACGATGATCGCCTCAACCAGCACCTGTGCACGACGAATATCCAGACGCGCAATTACCGTGGCGAGTTTTTCCTGGACGGACTGGTCAGCGGTAATGACCAACGAGTTGGTCTGTTCATCGGCGGTAATGGCAACATTATCCATCGCAGAAGAAGACGAAGGCTTAAGCGCATTTCCTTTTTCATCTTTCAGCTTTTCGGAAACGCCGGTCAATACTTCGACCAGATTTGTGGCTTTAGCATATTTCAGGTAATAGACCCGGGTATTTCCTTCCTCGCTCTCTTCTACATCAAGTGTTTTCAGTAATGAGGTGATGCGCTGACGTGCTTTTTCCGGCCCGCTGATGATAAGAGAGTTGGTTCGCTTATCCGCCACAATCTTCGCGGAAAGGAGGGCAGGCATCTGGCTTTTACCGTGGCTTTCGCTGATTAATTGATTAAGAATCTCGGCGAGATCTTCCGCTGACGCGTATTCCAGATGAATAATTTGCTGCTTCTCTGTGCCGATGACATCAACGCGCTTTATCACTTCAATCAGTTTATTAATGGTGGAGGCACGACCGGTCAGAATGAGAACGTTGGAGGGTTCATAATGCACAACGTTACCGACGCTGCCGCCATCCATCATTTGACGCAGCAGGGGAGCCAGGTCACGAGCAGGAACGTTCTCAAGCGGTACGATTCGGGTGACCAACTCATCACCTATGCCTGGACGATAACTGTCAGCAATCATTCCTGGCGATGTTTTTACATTAGCTGAGCGCACCACTTTCAGAAAACCATTGTCCAGCGTGATCACGGAATAGCCGTAAAGATCAAGAATGCTCAAAAAGAACTGGTAGTACTCTTGCTGACTAAACGTATCATTGCTGCGTACGGAAATGGTTCCTTGAACCGAGGGATCAATCAGAATTGTTTTACCCAGATGCTGGCTTACAATTTCCACGAACTGACGGATATCAGCATTATTGAAATTGGCTCCGTATTGTTCGTTCTCAGTATGCCCGACGGAAGGCATAAGTAGCGCCGCCAACAGGCAACATGTGATTTTATTTAATCCCTTCATCACTCTGTCCATTCATTCCAGTAAGTTCCCTGACGGAAACATTTATCAAGCGGGGTACGCCGTTGCGACGAATTGTAAACTGAGCGCTCTGTTGGGTTAGCAGTAAACTTAATGCCTGGGAAACCTCATCAGGGAGGGTCAGTGAAAGATTGTTGATTCTAAGGGCGACATCGCCAGGTTGCAGTAAGCTGGTAGCAAATGCATCGCGCCCTTTACGCGGATTCAATCGAAGGCCAAATAATTGATCCCCGTCACGAATAGGCGTCGCGATAATAAAATCTGCGAGCACACTTTGAGTATCAGAGTCAGGTTGCTCGATAACGTCCGGTAATCCCGGATGAAGCGTGACTTTTTCGAACTGTCCGTGAGTTTCAAAAACCACGCTGGTTTTATTTATTTTTCGGATGAATGTTGCCGGTGCTGACTCCAGGGCATCGTTCAGGGCATATCGCTTTTGTTCTGCGCCTTCATTAACTAAAACATAAGATGTCTCATCATTAGACGTCAGAATGATACCACTGAGTACGACAGAAAGCTTTGGCGTTTCTTGTTGGGCAGAAATCAGATGTGTGTCTTTTATACCCGCGTTACTGCCATTACGCCATAAACCCGCAAGGTTGAAATCAGATTTAAATGCGCCACCTGGTTGGTTAATGATTTGTGCATTTTTGACCAGGTTTGTGTGGAAATAATTTATATTAAAAATAACCGCCACCACACTTATGGATATCATCAATATATAAATGACTGTGCGTCTATTATGAATTGCCAGATGGAAGGAGAAAGGTAGGGTTGGCACGATATATATTCTAATAAAATAAATTGGGTGGGTTGTATATTGACGTTACTATAAATAGTATTAATGCTGGTTGAATGAATCAAGCGAAATTTATTTATATTCAGTTAACGCATTAATATCAATAAATGCATTCGTTATTTTTATGATTAAGGATAATCGATTATTAATACAGGAAATGTAATGAACACATCCCCC
>NZ_AEJZ01000270.1:0-3525 GCF_000208525.1 Escherichia sp. TW14182 | reverse complement strand
AGTACTCTATCCAGCTGAGCTACGGATGCAAATGGCGGTGAGGCGGGGATTCGAACCCCGGATGCAGCTTTTGACCGCATACTCCCTTAGCAGGGGAGCGCCTTCAGCCTCTCGGCCACCTCACCACACGCCTCTTACGAGTGCTTCGAAGAACTTGTTTATCGCTCATCGTCGCTGCGTGGCGCACATATTACTTTCTGAGACTTATAAGTCAAACAATTTTTCCCACACTTTTATCGTTTGCACACTTCACGCTCAATTAGACTGTAAAAACGTCAAAAAGAGTGTTTTATCAACAGAAAAAATGGCCTATGACAGGCAGGAATGATGTTGAAAAATGGATGTTAACGTTGAATGAACGGGAGTAACGCGAAAAGAAATTGAAGTGAAGGAGAGATTTTGAGGGTGCGTCTCACCGTTAAAGATGAGACGCGGAAAGATTAGTAACTGGACTGCTGGGATTTTTCAGCCTGGATACGCTGGTAGATCTCTTCACGGTGAACAGAAACTTCCTTCGGGGCATTTACGCCAATACGTACCTGGTTGCCCTTTACCCCTAAAACTGTCACGGTGACCTCATCCCCAATCATGAGGGTCTCACCAACTCGACGAGTCAGAATCAGCATTCTTTGCTCCTTGAAAGATTAAAAGAGTCGGGTCTCTCTGTATCCCGGCATTATCCATCATATAACGCCAAAAAGTAAGCAATGACAAACACATTACATGTAAGCAGTCATGGCATTACATTCTGTTAAACCTAAGTTTAGCCGATATACACAACTTCAACCTGACTTTATCGTTGTCGATAGCGTTGATGCGAATGCCGTGGAGCAAGTCCACGGCATTGCCTGACGCTAATATTATTGCAATTTCGCGCTGACCCAGCCTTTCACACTGGCTAACGCTGCAGGTAAGGCCGCAGCATCCGTACCACCGGCTTGCGCCATGTCAGGACGTCCACCACCCTTGCCGCCCACCTGCTGAGCGACCATACCAATCAGTTCCCCTGCTTTCACACGATCTGTGACGTCCTTAGATACGCCTGCAATCAGAGAAACCTTACCTTCGGCTACCGTTGCCAGCACGATAATTGTCGACCCCAGCTGATTTTTTAAATCGTCAACCATGGTACGCAACATCTTCGGCTCAACACCGTTAAGCTCGCTAACCAACAGCTTAACACCATTAACATCAATTGCCTTACTGGAAAGATTTGCACTCTCCTGCGCGGCAGCTTGTTCTTTAAGCTGTTGTAGCTCTTTTTCCAACTGACGCGTACGTTCCAGTACTGAACGAACTTTATCAGCCAGATTATTGCTATCGCCTTTCAGCAGATGCGCAACTTCGCTTAAGCGATCGCTGTCTGCATGAACGGTGGCAATAGCACCTTCTCCGGTTACAGCTTCGATACGACGAACGCCCGCAGCAGTACCCGATTCAGAGATAATACGGAACAGACCGATATCACCGGTGCGGCTGGCGTGAGTACCGCCACACAGCTCTGTGGAGAAATCGCCCATGCTCAGTACACGTACACGTTCATCATACTTCTCGCCAAATAGCGCCATCGCGCCTTTCGCTTTCGCAGCCTCGAGATCCATGATGTTGGTTTCGATCGGCAAGTTACGACGAATCTGTGCGTTAACCAGATCCTCTACGGCACGAATTTCCTCTGGCTTCATCGCTTCATTATGTGAGAAGTCGAAACGCAGCACTTTGTCGTTAACCAGAGAACCTTTCTGCGATACATGAGTCCCCAGAATCTGGCGCAGCGCGGCGTGCATCAAGTGCGTTGCGGAGTGATTCAGACGAATACGAGCGCGACGAGCCTCATCAACATCAGCCTGCACCGCGTCGCCCACTGTCAGAGAACCCGCAGCTAGTTTACCGATGTGACCAATCGCCTGGCCGTATTTCTGAGTATCTTCT
Organism: Escherichia sp. TW14182; assembly: GCF_000208525.1. Taxonomy (NCBI): domain Bacteria; kingdom Pseudomonadati; phylum Pseudomonadota; class Gammaproteobacteria; order Enterobacterales; family Enterobacteriaceae; genus Escherichia; species Escherichia sp. TW14182. Next base: position 1,596 of record NZ_AEJZ01000270.1, on the reverse strand, counting down.
ACCGCAAAGGAGAAGTTTGCGCCTTTCAGTTCGCCTTTATCGCCAACCTGACCGCCAGATTCTGCATAGAATGGCGTTTGATCCAGCACAACTACCGCTTCCTGGCCTGCATTGATGGCATCAACCGCTTTACCATCAACAAACAGCGCGGTCACTTTGCCGTTCAGTTCCAGATGGTCATAGCCTTTAAATTCAGATGCACTGTCAACACGGATCATTGCGTTGTAATCGGCACCAAAGCCGCTGGCTTCGCGCGCACGACGACGCTGCTCTTCCATTGCTGCTTCAAAACCAGCTTCGTCAACTTTGATGTTGCGCTCACGACAAACGTCAGCCGTCAGGTCAACCGGGAAGCCGTAGGTGTCGTACAGGCGGAAAGCTGTTTCGCCATCCAGCGTATCACCGGAAAGTTTTGCCAGCTCTTCGTCCAGCAGCGCCAGACCACGCTCCAGAGTACGAGCAAACTGCTCTTCTTCAGTCTTCAGCACCTGCTCAACCTGCGCCTGCTGGCGTTTCAGGTCTTCGCCCGCAGAGCCCATAACGTCGATCAGCGGACCAACCAGTTTGTAGAAGAAGGTTTCTTTCGCGCCCAGCATATTACCGTGACGCACCGCGCGACGAATGATACGACGCAGTACATAACCACGGTTTTCGTTGGACGGCATAACACCATCAGCGATCAGGAACGCACAAGAACGAATATGGTCAGCGATTACGCGCAGCGATTTGTTGCTCAAATCGGTTGCGCCAGTGACTTTCGCTACTGCCTGGATCAGCGTGCGGAACAGATCGATGTCATAGTTAGAGTTAACGTGTTGCAGCACCGCAGCAATACGCTCCAGCCCCATACCGGTATCTACAGACGGCTTCGGCAGCGGTTCCATCGTGCCATCTGCCTGGCGGTTGAACTGCATGAAGACGATGTTCCAGATCTCAATGTAGCGGTCGCCGTCTTCTTCCGGGCTTCCCGGAGGGCCACCCCAGATGTGATCACCGTGGTCGTAGAAAATTTCGGTGCACGGGCCGCACGGACCGGTGTCACCCATCTGCCAGAAGTTGTCAGATGCGTATGGCGCACCTTTGTTATCGCCGATGCGAATAATACGTTCGCGCGGGATCCCTACTTCTTTTTCCCAGATTTCGTAGGCTTCGTCGTCGCTTTCATAGACGGTAACCCACAGACGCTCTTTCGGCAGGGCAAACCATTTTTCGCTGGTCAGCAGTTCCCATGCAAACTGAATGGCATCGTGTTTGAAATAGTCGCCGAAGCTGAAGTTGCCCAGCATTTCGAAGAAGGTATGGTGACGTGCGGTGTAACCGACGTTTTCCAGGTCATTGTGTTTACCACCCGCACGCACGCAGCGTTGGGAAGTGGTAGCGCGGGAATAATTACGCTTGTCGAGCCCAAGGAACACATCCTTGAACTGGTTCATCCCGGCGTTGGTAAACAACAAAGTTGGGTCGTTATGGGGGACCAGGGAACTGCTGGCAACTACCTGATGTCCCTTACTATGGAAAAAGTCGAGAAACGCCTGACGGATCTCAGCGGTGCTCTTGCTCATAATTATTATATGAACACATCCCGTTTGCAAGGCA
>NZ_AEJZ01000271.1:0-12495 GCF_000208525.1 Escherichia sp. TW14182 | reverse complement strand
CGAACAATAATAAACCCCAGACCAACCCCGCCATAACGGCTGTCCATTCGTACAAACGCTTTGCTCAACTCTCCGCATTTACTCTCATCAATGCCAGGCCCTTCATCTTCAACCGCCATTACCGCACTGCCATCTTCTTGCAGCTGAATCATAATGTTGCTGCCTGCTGGACTATAGCGATGGGCGTTTTCTACCAGGTTACGCAATAACATCCGCAGCAGGGTCGCGTCGCCCTGAACAGTGATGTCAGCGGCGCTCTCTGGTAACAGCAAAGTTTGTTGACGCTGGTCGAGCATGGTGCTGAGTTCGTCATAGGAGGGCAGGATCACATCTTCCAGCAGTTTTACATGCTGATAATTACCGGAAGAAAATGACTGTCCGGCGCGCGCCAGTTGCAATAACTGGGAGACGCTCTCCATCATCTGATCAAGCCGTGCGACTAACGGCGCTACATCAATGTGATGCGTTTTCGCCAGCAGTTCCAGATGCAAACGCACCCCCGCCAGCGGCGTTCGCAGTTCGTGAGCGACGTCAGCGGTAAACAACCTTTCGTTATCCAGCGTGCTGGTCAGGCGACTGACCAGATCGTTCAACGCCGAAACCACCGCTTCGATTTCGAGAGTGGCGCTATGAATGGCAATGGGCGTTAAGTTGTCAGCGGTGCGCGCTTCCAGTTCTTTTTGCAGTTCCGCCAGCGGGCGAGTGATGCGGTGCACTGCCTGATAGCAGATAAATAGTGTCAGGCTGACCATAAATACGCCGGGAACAATCAGGCTGGCAACCGCTTCGCGGATCTCACGCATGATGTGGCGATCGTTGTTGCGATTGTCACGTAGCGCCTGCTCAAAGAGCTGAATTTGCTCGGTACTTTCATGCCATAGCCAGAAGACGCTAATCAGCTCAAAAACCAGCAGAATAGCGCCGATGGTCAATATCAGCCGTTGACGCAGCGACATTGGTCGGCGCAGAAAACGCATCAGATTCAATTAGTTTTCCTCATTCGCGACCAGCATATAGCCAAAGCCGCGCACGGTGCGGATACGTGTTTTGCCCACTTTGTCGCGCAGGTTGTGGATATGCACTTCCAGGGTGTTGGTCGAGGGTTCGTTGTCCCAGTTATAGATATCGTTGTAGAGAATTTCCCGATGCACCGGGCTGCCTGCTTTGAGCATCAGCCGCGATAGCAGAGCATATTCTTTGGGCGTCAGAATCAATTCTTCGCCGCCCATCCATACCTGACGGCGCCCCATATTCAGCGTCAGATTGCCAACAATCAACTCGCTTTCGCCCTGATTATTATGGCGTCGCAGCAGGGCGCGGATGCGGGCGTGTAACTCTTCCAGCGCAAAAGGTTTTACCAGATAGTCATCGGCACCGACATCCAGCCCGGCGATTTTGTCGGTCAGGGTGTCGCGAGCGGTGAGGATCAGTACCGGCAGGGTGTATTTTTTCTGCCGGATACGGGCGAGAAAATGCAGCCCATCTTCGTCGGGTAAACCTAAATCCAACACCACCAGGCTGTAGTGCCCGGCTTCCAGGCTTTGTTCCGCCATCCGCGCGGTCGTGACGCCATCGCACGCGTAGCCTTCGGTTTGTGCCGCCAGAATCAGCCCCTGCAATAACAGCGTATCGTCTTCAACAATCAGTATTTTCATTCAGTCACTCTCCTGCAAGTTTGCAGAATATCATCCGCAGCCTGGTAATACTTCGTCTCGACGCCGGTTAATCCCAACAGGGTTGAGAATAAATTGTCCTGTGAATAGTGCTGTGTTTGTGCCTGTTTTTGCAGGCAGCTCTGGTCAATCTGATATCGCTTTTGATAATCCTCCGACAACCACAGCAGCATCGGTACTTGTTTTTGGCTATCAGGCGCGATGGCATAAGGCAGGCCGTGTAGATAGATGCCATTTTCACCTAACGATTCACCGTGGTCAGAAAGATAAACCAGGCTGGTGGTAAATTTATCCTGATGTTCTTTCAGCAGATTAATTGCTTTATCAACAATATAGTCGACGTAGAGCAACGTATTATCGTAAGTGTTCACCAGTTGTTCTTTGGAACAGGTCTGGATCTCGTTGGTGTCGCAGGTGGGGGTAAATTTCCTGAACTGCGGCGGATAGCGGTTGTAATAGGTCGGGCCGTGGCTACCGATGGTGTGTAAGACAATCACGCCATCACCTTGCAGGTTATTGATGTACTCTTCCAGCCCGTGGAACAGCACCTCGTCATAGCATTCGCCGTTGATGCACTGGCCGGGCAGGTTCAGTGCGGTGACATTCTGGTGCGGTACGCGGTCGCAGACACCTTTGCAGCCACCGTCGTTGTCATTCCACAACACATTAATGCCCGCTCGCTGAATGATATCCAGCACGCCTTCCTGGTGCTGTGCCAGCTCTTCTTTGTAATGCTCACGCGGCATATCCGAGAACATGCACGGTACTGAAACTGCCGTTGCCGTGCCGCAAGATGCGGTATTAGGGAAATAGACCACGTTATCTTTCGCCAATCGCGGGTTAGTTTCACGCGGGTAGCCGTTGAGTGAGAAATTCTCTGCCCGCGAGGTTTCGCCGACGATCAAGATGGTCAGATTTTTACGTTTCTCGTTTTGCATTAACGGGTTGCGGTGTGCATCCTCGCCAATGCGAACCAGCGGTAGATTTGCCAGTCGCTGGTGGGAATACCATGACCAACTGGCAACAATGCTGTTGGAGGGGCTTAAGGATTTCACCAGCTCTTTGTTGTTACGAAACAGCGAGGCGTAGTCTTTATAAAACAACGCGGCGACCAGCAGAATCAGCAGCACAGAAATCAGAATATTGGCTCCACGGAAAAGAACGCTACGCAGGCGTGAGGCTGCGGGTTTGATTTTTACCCAGCAGGCAATCAGTGCAGCAAGAACCCCACTTAACCCTAGCGTTAATAACATCTGCGGTGTCATTAACGCGTAGCTTTCCGCAGGTGTGGTATCCATGATATTGGCAATCATCGAACGGTCGATGACGATGCCATAAGTCATTATGAAATATTGCGCAGACGCGCCGACAAGAATAAACAGGCAGGCCAGCGGACGATTAAGCCATAAGAAAGATCCTAGCGTCAGGACAATATTAATCACGCTGAACGCGACGACCGGCATCGATAAGAAAACCAGCACGTTATGCATTGAATCCAGCGGTAGCGCCTGTAAAACCTGTTTAAAAAAGGCAATGTTCAGGCAGATAGCAATATAAAAAGAGGCCAGCAATATCCAGGCGAGTAAATTCAAAGAGGGTCTTTTTAGAAGGCGCTTCAACATCACGGTGTTTCCATCGAACAAAGTGCGCATATGCTCGCAAAGCAAAGTTAAGCCAACCTTAAGTTCTTAAGGTTGGCTTTTATGTTTGCTGGATTAAGGGGGCTTAATCTTTGCTTATTGGTGCATCTAAAGGATAGGGGTTTTTATGCAGCCGGTTGTAGTTCAGTGTGTACATTGCGGTGATTACCATCAGCGTGACAAATGACCACATGACCTCTTGTGCACCAGAACCGACTACCGCCCAGATGCAGTAAAGGAAGGCGATAGTGGTGATGGCCAGATACGCCGGACGCGCTTTACCAAAGTGACCGTGGCCTAAAAGCAGTAAAGCGGCACAGGTATAAAGATAAGGCACCAGGGTAAAGATTACCGATACGGAAGAGACCAGACCGAACTCTTTGGTTGCGTTTGGCGAAATGCTGCTGAACTGGAAGATAGTCATCAGGATACCGACGATAATCAACCCGGCTACCGGTGTGCCAGCTTTGTTGACGCGGGCAAAAATCGGTGGGAACAGACCGTCATCGGCAGCGGCTTTCGCCGTTTGCCCGGCCAGTAGTGTCCAGCCACCCAGCGAACCTAAGCAACCAGCCGCCGCACAGAAGGAGACAATGGCTCCTGCGGTATCACCCAGCGCCATCCGTGCAGCATCACCGAAAGGTGAGGCGGAAACGCGCAGTGCGGCGTTGGGGATCATCCCCATAATCGCGGTGGTCGAGAGCACATAGCAAACGGCGGCAATCAATACCCCGCCAATGGTGGCGATAGGGACGTTGCGTTTCGGGTTTTTCACCACACCCGCTGCAACAGACGCACTTTCCACCCCGATAAATGACCACAGCGTAACGTTTAAGGTGCTTTGAATCGCGCCGAAGGTGCCCAGGCCGCTGACGTTCCATGCCGCCATATAGGTTTCTCCGTGGAACCAGAACCAGCCGAATACGGCAATCCCGACGATTGGGATCAGCGCCAGCACGGTAGCGACGGCCTGCACGCGGGTGATCATTTTCGGACCGACGATATTAAGCAGAACGAAGATCCACAGCACCACCACGCAGGTGATGGTTAATACCCACGGATCTTTGAGGAGCGGGAAGAAATAGCTCAAATAGCCGACGCCAATGACCACCATGGCGATATTGCCGATCCAGCAGGCCAGCCAGTAGAGAACGTTGGTTTGATATCCGAGAAAAGGACCAAAACAGCGGCGCGCGTAGGCATATGAACCGCCAGGGCTGGGATCGAGGAACGACATTTTGGCGTAGACCATCGATAAAGCCAAAGCACCGATAATCGTCACCAACCAACCATATATAGCAATACCGCCAGTCGAGGCCAGGTTTGCAGGTAACAGAAAGACACCTGACCCCATAATATTCCCCGACACCATCAGAGTAACGGGGATTAAGCCCACTTTGTGAGCATCAGCATCCGAAGACATAATTAAACTCCTGCGAAGGCGAGCTTCGTGACAATAAATTACGTCATATCATACGCCTGCATTCGCGCATTGAATTATCGTCAGTCGGGTTATCGCTGATGCCGTTATTAATATATCTCTTTGTAAAGGTTATAAATCAGGCGACAGAACGTTCTCTGTGTTGGCTAACATAATGGAGTGGCGTCATGCCATAGAAGTCTTTAAATACAGAAATAAAGTAAGACGTGCTGTTGTAGCCACAGGACTGTGACACCTGTGAGATATTTTTTCCATCCATCATTAATTCATTTACAGCATAACGCATCCGGCAGGTGGTTATTATTTGGCTATAACTGGTGTTTTCGCTTTTCAGCTTTTTCTTTAACAAACTTGGGCTAAGACATAAACAACTGGCTACCATACTAAGATTCCAGTCTTTATGGATATCGCTTTCAATGATTTGATAAACGCTGTCGCTAACACAATTACGTAACATATACATAAGTAGAGAAAGGAATTTTTTACTGTCGAGAAAGCGAGAGAGCACAGTGAATAATAATGCACGTGTTCGTTCTTTTTCCGACTCTGTTTCAGCAGGCTCTGTGCTATGTTGCGCTGCAACGCGAAACACCTCTGGTGTAAGGCATGGCAGGGAAATAATCGGTGTGGCGCTACGTTGCCAGACCGGTATTTTCGAGAGATCTTTATTCAGAAAACGGAGATAATCTTTGATGATGTCGAGGCTAATATAAGCAATCAAAGTGTTATTCAGAGAGGAGGCGTCGATAATATTATTTTCACAACTTAATAACGCCATATGGTTAGCTTTTAAACTTATAGGCTCTTTCCCATTCACTCTTAGCCAGACATCTTTTTCAGTTAATAAAACTATACAAGGTTGGTTGCTGCAAATCCTCATACATGTACTCCTGAAATGCAAAGAAAAATAGTGGATCTCGCCAACATAGAGAGATACCGGGAACGGGTTATATAATTGTATGACGAATCAAAACATGCATAAAAATAACGTGTTTTACTAATATTACAAATTTTTATAGTAATTTCTCATGTACAAAAAATTTTACAGAGTAAATAAGGGTAAATAATAAACAAAAAAAAGCGCGGGGTGGGACCGCGCAAAAAGCATGACATTTTTGTTTGCAGCAATTTTTATGAAAACGTTGCCATACTCAAAAGGCCTCAGGCCAGGCGGCGTAATGTTATTAAAACAATTACGCCTTCAGCGGAATAGTGGTTACGCTTTCACACACATTACGTGGTAAATACCGTCAATAATTTCAGTACCTTCAGTTTCGTGTTCAAATCCAGGGAAATGATGATCCCAGGATTGCAGCGAGCGTAAATAACTTACCTGCGGACTGTTTTTATCGCCGAAGTTTTCACCAGACAGCAGCATCGGGATTCCTGGCGGATACGGGATAACTGAGTTCGCCGCAATGCGTCCTGGCAGATTTTCAATGGATACCAGCTCAACGTTGTTGTCGACAATCGCGTTGTACGCTTCACGCGGAGTGATTTCCGCCACCGGCAGGCCGGAATAGGCTTCGTTCAACCGTGCTCCTGGGTTGTTTTCTTTCAGCCAGGCAAACATTTTGTCACCCAGATCGTGAATCCCCATGTTCGCGTAAGTGTCAGGATATTGTTCAACAAGTTCCGGCATCACCTGCGCCAGTGGTGTGTTGGCGTCGTAGTGGCGTTTGAAGGAACAGAGGGTGTTAACCAGAGTTCCCCATTTCCCTCGGGTCACGCCCATTGAGAACAGGAACATAATCTGGAAATCGGTGGTGCGAGTTGGCACGATGCCGTGGTGGCCAAGCCATGCGGTAACCAGTGCGGCAGGTACGCCTGTCTCTTCCAGTTCACCGTCTTCACCCATCCCCGGTGCGAGGATGCTGACTTTAATCGGGTCGAGCATACTCCAGTTGTCCGGGATATCTTTAAAGCCGTGCCAGCTTTCGCCCGGATGCATTACCCAGCAGTCCTGAACGGTGGTCAGCAGTTTGCGCGGCGCGTCAGCAAAGTCATAGGTTTTGCCGGTTTCCGGATCGGTAACCATTTCTTTATTCCACGGTTTAAAGAACCAGCTACCTTCGTCAGTAAACTCTTTATACAACCGTGCCATTGCCTGGCGGAAATCGACCGCTTCGTCGATCACTTCCTGAGTCAGTGACAGACCGCTGTTGCCGTCCATCATTGATACAGCCACATCGTTTGATGCGCAGATGGCATACAGTGGGGAAGTGGTGGCATGCATCATGTATGCCTGATTAAAGCGGGAGAAGTTAATCGCGCCCCGACCTTCACGTACATGAATATAAGACGCCTGCGACAGCGCATTCAGCAGTTTATGTGTGGAGTGGGTAGCGAAAACGGTTGGGCCATTGTGATCGCCCGGTTCACCGCGCATTGCATAGTGATCGGCATAGATTGGGTTAAACCGTGCGTAGCCATACCAGGCTTCGTCGAAGTGCAGACGGTCAGAGGTTTTTTCCAGCAGATCCTGCGCGTCTTTGGCGTTATAACACACGCCGTCGTAGGTGCAGTTGGTCACCACGCAGTAAGACGGTTTTTGCCCGACTTTGTCTTTAGTCAGCGGGCTTTCGCTGATTTTCTTCTGCAAGGTTTCAGGCTGCATTTCCTGCGGATAGATTGGCCCGATAATGCCGTAGCGGTTGCGGCTTGGCACCATGTATACCGGTTTCGCGCCAGTCAGCATTAAGCCTTGTTCAATGGATTTGTGGCAGTTACGGTCAACAACGACCACGTCGTTATCCGTCATGCAGGCTTGCATGATGGTGCGGTTAGAACCTGAAGTGCCAACAACGACTGACCAGGAGCGATCGGCACCAAATACGCGCGCGGCATATTTTTCACTTTCGCCAAATGCGCCAGTATGGTCGAGCAAAGAACCGAGAGAAGTTCGTTCAATACCCATATCGGTGCGGAACAGGTTTTCACCATAATAGTCATGGTAGAAACGTCCGGCTGGCGTTTTAGTGAACCCCACACCGCCCTGGTGACCCGGCGCGGCCCAGGAATACTCATGGATGTCGCTATATTTCATCAGCGCGCTGAACAGTGGCGGTAACAACTGTTGACGGTAGCGGGTCATCGCGGCGATGGCGCGCCCGGCAATAAAATCGGCAGTATCTTCCAGAATCCAGGCGAATTCATCGACAAGCTCCAGCAGGTCGCGATCCAGCGCGGCGATTGATTTTTCCCGATCGCCTAACAGGAATACCGGCACGTTTTGCTGGCGTTCATGAAGTTTACCGATCAATTCTCTGACGTTTTGATGTTCGTCCGGATGCTCCATTTGATAACTGAACATCAGACAATCAATGGCTTCATTTGAAGAGAGAATGGCAAAACCATCATCAAATGAGGTTGATTTAATGACGGTAACATTTTGTTGACTCAAGGCATTCGCCAGACGCTCAACGGCGCTACCGACCCAGGTGTCCTGATGTAGAAACTCGCTTTCAACAATTAATACTTTCATCATTGTTTACCCGGTTGTGAAGGAATCTTCGTTGCGGGCAAGTATCTTCCGGGCATTTCAGGCTGTAAAGCGATTGAAAAATAAACGTTTTTAATTTTTTATTATTATAAACAGAAGCTTATATTAATTTTTCAATTAATTTTCAATGTTTATTATCGACAGCTAAATTATTTTTTTGGCTGATACTGATATCGTTTTTAACCGGGAAGCGTCTGGCGGCGTTGTTGGCTAAGTTTGCGGTATTGTTGCGGCGACATGCCGACATATTTGGCGAAAGTACTGTAAAAACGACTGCTCGAACGAAAACCTGCCGTCAGGGCAATATCGAGAATACTTTTATCGGTATCGCTGAGTAACGCGCGAACGTGGTTGATGCGCATTGCGGTAATGTACTGTTTCATCGTCAACTGCATGACTCGCTGAAATATCCCCATCGCATAGTTGGCGTTTAGTTTGACGTGCTCAGCCACGTCGTTGATGGTCAGCGCCTGGTCATAGTTTTCTGCAATAAAGCCCAGCATCTGGCTGACGTAAAATTGCGCATGACGCGAGACGCTGTTTTTGTGCGTGCGCGAGGTTTTATTGACCAAAATCGGTTCCCAGCCGGAGAGGCTAAATCGCTTGAGCATCAGGCCAATTTCATCAATGGCGAGCTGGCGGATTTGCTCATTCGGGCTGTTCAATTCCTGCTGCCAGCGGCGCACTTCAAAGGGGCTAAGTTGCTGTGTCGCCAGCGATTTAATCACCATGCCGTGAGTGACGTGGTTTATAAGGTCTTTATCCAGAGGCCAGGAGAGAAACAGATGCATCGGCAGATTAAAAATCGCCATGCTCTGACAAGTTCCGGTATCGGTTAGTTGGTGCGGCGTACAGGCCCAGAACAGCGTGATATGCCCTTGATTGATATTCACTTGTTCATTGTTGATCAGGTATTCCACATCGCCATCGAAAGGCACATTCACTTCAACCTGACCATGCCAGTGGCTGGTGGTCATGACATGCGGCGCACGAAATTCAATCTCCATTCGCTGATATTCCGAGTACAGCGACAGCGGGCTGCGGGTCTGCTTTTCATCACTGCTGCACATAAACGTGTCTGTGTTCATGGATGGATCTCTTTCCTGGATTATCAGAATTATGTCATGAGTAGCTGAGGATGACTGCGAATGACGACACAAAACATAAAGAGAGAGGATTTTATAAGGGCTAATTACTCTGTTTTTCAGTCAATTTAGTCCCAAAAACTCATATTTACTGCTAAGTAACCCTGGATCTGAGCTTTTGGGAATGCTCAACAGGGAAGCCGGAGGTTTTCTGCGACATCGCCTGCCATGATGAAATCATTCAAGCAAGCCTGGAGACCTGAATGATGTCTGCACCCAAAATTACTTTTATCGGCGCTGGTTCGACAATTTTCGTAAAAAATATTCTTGGTGATGTGTTTCATCGCGAGGCGCTGAAAACGGCGCATATTGCCCTGATGGACATTGATCCAACTCGCCTGGAAGAGTCGCACATTGTGGTGCGTAAGCTGATGGATTCAGCAGGAGCCAGCGGCAAAATTACCTGCCACACGCAACAGAAAGAAGCCTTACAGGATGCCGATTTTGTCGTGGTGGCATTTCAGATTGGTGGTTATGAACCTTGCACGGTGACTGATTTCGAGGTCTGTAAGCGCCACGGTCTGGAACAAACTATTGCCGATACGTTAGGGCCGGGCGGCATTATGCGCGCACTGCGTACCATTCCGCACCTGTGGCAAATTTGCGAGGACATGACGGAAGTCTGCCCCGATGCCACCATGCTCAACTACGTTAACCCGATGGCGATGAATACCTGGGCGATGTATGCCCGCTATCCGCATATCAAACAGGTAGGGTTGTGCCATTCGGTGCAGGGAACGGCGGAAGAGCTGGCGCGCGATCTCAATATTGATCCCGCCACGCTGCGTTATCGTTGCGCGGGTATCAACCATATGGCGTTTTACCTGGAGCTGGAGCGCAAAACCACCGACGGCAGTTACGTGAATCTCTACCCGGAACTGCTGGCGGCTTATGACGCAGGTCAGGCACCGAAGCCGAATATTCATGGGAATCCTCGCTGCCAGAACATTGTGCGCTATGAAATGTTCAAAAAGCTGGGCTACTTCGTCACGGAGTCGTCAGAACATTTTGCCGAATATACGCCGTGGTTTATTAAGCCAGGCCGTGAGGATTTGATTGAGCGTTATAAAGTACCGCTGGATGAGTACCCGAAACGCTGCGTCGAGCAGCTGGCGAACTGGCACAAAGAGCTGGAGGAGTATAAGAACGCCTCCCGGATTGATATTAAACCATCACGGGAATATGCTAGCACAATCATGAACGCTATCTGGACCGGAGAGCCGAGCGTGATTTATGGCAACGTCCGTAACGATGGCTTGATTGATAACCTGCCGCAAGGATGTTGCGTGGAAGTGGCCTGTCTGGTTGATGCAAATGGCATTCAGCCGACCAAAGTCGGTACGCTACCGTCGCATCTGGCAGCCCTGATGCAAACCAATATCAACGTACAGACGCTGCTTACCGAAGCCATTCTCACCGAAAACCGTGACCGTGTTTACCACGCCGCGATGATGGACCCGCACACCGGCGCCGTGCTGGGAATTGACGAAATATATGCCCTTGTTGACGATCTGATTGCCGCCCACGGCGACTGGCTGCCAGGCTGGTTGCACCGTTAAGAGGTAATCGCGTCCGGCGCTTTGGTGATTAAGCCATAGCGCCGGAGCTGGCGACAGTGAAGGCGAGCAAGCAATATCACCGTAGTTAATGCGCCCAGCAGCGCGCAGAACATATCGGACTGCGTGTCCCACTGGTCGCCCTGGGTGCCGAGAAAATCATCCGCTCCCTGACCCATCGCCAGTGCCGCCCACCACTCGATCAACTCATACATGGCGCTTATCGCCAGTGCCACGCAGCAGACCAGAAACGCGACCATTTTGCGTCCGCGCACGTACATCCCACGCACGAGGATTTCTCGTGCCACCAGTGCAGGCACCAGCCCCTGGAAAAAATGCCCCAGCTTGTCATACGGATTACGGCTTAACCCCAGCCATTCCTGCACTTCAAAACCGATGGGGACTTTCGCGTAGGTGTACTGACCGCCGACCATCAGGATGATGGCGTGAAAGAAAATCAGTGCATAGAGCAGCGGCGTTAACGGATAACGTCTGGCGGTGGTAAGCAGCAACGGTACGACAATAATTACCGGCGTCACTTCCATCAACCAGGTTAGTTTGTCATGGGCCGAAATTCCGGTGTAAATCAGGATTAACGTCAGCGCCAGTGCGCCAGTGTTAAGAACTAACGGCTTGAGTGTGCGGGTCATGGTGAGTTCGCAAGTCAGGGAAAATACTGACTATTCACCAGCAAGCATGAAATTACAATCGCAAAAGAGGTGGCCCAGGGGGATCACCTGGCAGCATGCCGCCAGGCGCTGGGCCGAAGAAGTTACTTAGTGCAGTTCGCGCACTGTTTGTTGACGATTTGCTGGAAGAAGTCGTTGCCTTTGTCATCGACCAGGATAAACGCCGGGAAATCTTCTACTTCGATTTTCCAGATAGCTTCCATACCCAGTTCCGGATAAGCGACACATTCCAGATGCTTAATGCTCTGCTGTGCCAGCACTGCCGCCGGGCCGCCAATGCTGCCGAGGTAGAAGCCGCCGTGTTTATGACACGCGTCGGTGACTTGCTGACTGCGGTTACCTTTCGCCAGCATGATCATGCTGCCGCCGTGGGATTGCAGCAGATCCACGTAAGAGTCCATACGGCCTGCGGTGGTTGGGCCTAAAGAACCCGATGGATAACCGGCTGGCGTTTTTGCCGGACCTGCGTAGTAGATCGGATGATCTTTGATGTACTGCGGCAGCTCTTTACCGGCGTCGATCAATTCTTTCAGCTTGGCGTGCGCAATATCACGACCAACGATAATGGTGCCGGTGAGTGACAGACTAGTAGAGACCGGATACTGCGAAAGCTGGGCGAGGATCTCTTTCATCGGACGGTTGAGATCGACTTTCACCGCGTCGCCTTCACCCGCCTGACGCAGTTCTTCCGGAATGTACTGGCCTGGGTTGTGTTCCAGTTTTTCGATCCAGATGCCTTCGCGGTTAATTTTTGCTTTGATGTTACGGTCAGCGGAGCAGGAGACGCCCATACCCACCGGGCAGGATGCGCCGTGACGAGGCAGGCGAATCACGCGGATGTCGTGAGCG
>NZ_AEJZ01000272.1:0-4444 GCF_000208525.1 Escherichia sp. TW14182 | reverse complement strand
AGCCCACATCCATGTGGGCTGCCCCGGCCTTCGGGGAACGCTTCAGCGATTTTGACGCCACCAACACCCGTGCGGTTTGTAACGTCGAAGATAAAACAATCAGGGCAGATAAAATGCCAATGCTAATTAATCACGCTTTTCCAGCAGAGTACGGTAAATCAGACCACCGATAATACCGCCGACAATTGGCACCACCCAGAAGAACCACAGTTGTTCTAATGCCCAACCGCCCTGGAAGATAGCAACCGCAGTACTGCGCGCCGGGTTAACGGAAGTGTTAGTCACCGGAATACTGATTAAGTGAATCAGTGTTAATGCCAGACCAATGGCAATGGGTGCAAAACCCGCCGGAGCGTATTTGTCGGTTGCGCCGTGGATCACCAGCAGGAAACCCGCACTCAGTACCAGTTCAACCACCAGTGCAGAAAGCATGGAATAACCGCCCGGTGAATGCTCGCCATAACCGTTAGAAGCAAAACCGCTGGCTGCCGCGTCAAATCCAGCTTTGCCGCTGGCAATTAAATACAGCAATGCCGCCGCCACAATACCGCCGACAACCTGGGCAATCACATAGCCAACGACTTCTTTTGCCGGGAAACGACCGCCAGCCCATAAACCAATAGTGACCGCCGGGTTAAAATGACCACCAGAAATATGACCGACAGCGAAGGCCATGGTCAGTACGGTCAGACCAAAAGCCAGCGCAACACCAGCAAAACCAATGCCTAATTCCGGGAACGCTGCTGCCAGCACTGCGCTACCGCAGCCACCAAATACAAGCCAGAAAGTACCAAAACATTCAGCTGCTAATTTTCTGAACATATCCACCTCAATTAAAAATTGACCCTGTGAAAAATATGGTCGTTTTATAGGGTCGTCGTAAAAAAGTGACGACAGAAATAATGCGTGGGTATTTTAAAAACGAAGGCGAGTCATTCGCCAGATAAATAAATCCAGTAATTTTGATTTAGGGCAATAGTCAGTTCCCTCATATAGTCATTTGCCTGATTGACATTGTAGTGCAAACAACTGAATTAAGCCTTTGGTGGTAACAAAAATAATTCATAAGCTAATTATTTGATTTCGTTGTTTTTTCAGGGGGATCGTTAAGAGGGTATATAACACAATTATTCGCTCATTTTTCAGTCATTTGCCATGCTTAATTGTGCTGTCATCACGTATTGTCACCGTCTTTCTCGTTATACTGCCGGAGTAGAAGATAAATAACATATTTCTGGAGGGGATATGATTCTTGAGCGCGTTGAAATTGTGGGTTTTCGCGGTATCAACCGTTTATCGTTGATGCTGGAACAAAACAATGTCCTGATTGGGGAGAACGCGTGGGGTAAATCCAGCTTGCTGGACGCTTTAACCCTGCTGTTATCGCCAGAGTCAGATCTCTACCATTTTGAGCGCGACGATTTCTGGTTTCCGACGGGAGATATCAATGGGCGGGAACATCATCTGCATATCATTTTGACCTTCCGCGAATCGCTGCCAGGCCGGCATCGGGTGCGCCGCTATCGTCCGCTGGAAGCGTGCTGGACGCCGTGCGCCGATGGCTATCACCGTATTTTTTATCGCCTGGAAGGGGAGAGTGCGGAAGACGGCAGTGTGATGACACTCCGCAGTTTTCTCGATAAAGACGGACATCCGATTGATGTCGAGGATATTAACGATCAGGCACGCCATCTGGTGCGTTTAATGCCGGTGCTGCGCTTGCGTGATGCCCGTTTTATGCGCCGTATTCGTAGTGGCACGGTGCCAAATGTCCCCAATGTGGAAGTCACCGCACGCCAGCTCGATTTCCTCGCCCGTGAGTTATCCTCGCATCCACAAAATCTCTCTGATGGGCAGATTCGTCAGGGACTTTCGGCAATGGTGCAACTGCTTGAGCATTATTTCTCTGAGCAGGGAGCCGGACAGGCGAGATATCGTTTAATGCGGCGGCGAGCCAGCAATGAGCAACGAAGCTGGCGATATCTGGATATCATCAACCGGATGATTGACCGGCCTGGAGGTCGCTCGTATAGGGTTATTTTGCTCGGCCTGTTTGCCACTTTATTGCAGGCAAAAGGTACATTACGGCTGGATAAAGACGCCCGTCCATTATTGCTGATAGAAGATCCAGAAACCCGTTTACACCCCATTATGCTTTCCGTTGCCTGGCATCTGCTGAATCTTCTGCCATTGCAACGTATTGCTACAACCAACTCTGGCGAGCTGCTTTCGTTAACACCGGTAGAGCATGTTTGCCGTCTGGTGCGTGAATCTTCTCGCGTTGCCGCCTGGCGTCTGGGGCCGAGTGGCTTGAGTACTGAAGATAGCCGACGCATATCCTTTCATATTCGTTTTAATCGTCCGTCATCGCTGTTTGCTCGCTGCTGGTTGCTGGTGGAAGGGGAAACAGAAACCTGGGTTATCAATGAACTGGCGCGCCAGTGTGGACACCATTTCGATGCCGAAGGGATCAAGGTCATTGAATTTGCCCAGTCCGGGCTAAAGCCACTGGTTAAATTTGCCCGGCGAATGGGGATTGAATGGCATGTACTGGTCGATGGTGATGAAGCAGGGAAGAAATATGCCGCTACGGTACGCAGCCTGTTGAATAACGATCGGGAAGCTGAACGAGAACATTTAACGGCGTTACCGGCGCTGGATATGGAACATTTTATGTATCGCCAGGGATTTTCCGATGTGTTCCACCGCGTGGCGCAGATCCCGGAAAATGTGCCGATGAATCTGCGCAAAATTATCTCGAAGGCGATCCATCGCTCTTCCAAACCCGATCTTGCCATTGAAGTGGCAATGGAGGCCGGCCGTCGTGGTGTGGAATCCGTACCGACGCTGCTGAAAAAAATGTTCTCACGCGTGCTGTGGCTGGCGCGCGGTCGGGCAGATTAACCGCGAAACATCGTTGCCATCTGTGGCTGAATGGCGTCGAGCATCTCATAGCGCCGACGGTATTCAGCTCGTTTTTTACTGGCGATTTCGGCAACTTCTTTTCGTGCTATCAGTGCCGGAAGGCGGTAATGGCGTTCAGCATCACATACGCCGCCAACCGATTCCCAGAAAGCGTTGTAATCAGCGTGGATCTTGCCTTCTTTATCGCGATAACGCAGGCTGCGGTAAATATGCGTTTCATTGCTGACGGCAATAATCTGCTCTACCTGCAAACGTTGGGCAAACAGACAGGCCGCTTCCATCACGAGGCGTTTTGGGAATAGCCCGTGGCAGGCTTTCGTCGCATTCTGAATTTCCTGATGCGGAATTTCCCATTTCGCACCTTGCAGTCCACCAATAAACATCGTTCTTTTCCCCTGATATTCACACAGGGTAAAAGTGATCTCTGCCAGAGGAATACCTTCACTGTTGCGGAACAGGATTGTGCTGTCACCTTCTTTATCCATTGAGATCATCATGGTCAGCTCAAGCGTGAACGGCTCACCATTTTTACCTTCCAGCTTCGCCAGTTGCAGGCCGGGGGTATTCAAATATAAGCTGAATTCTTCTGCCGACATACACGCACGCAGCAATGCATAATGGTAACGTAGCGCCTCGAGTAATTGCTTACGGCTAAGATTGGCGGCAAGGTAAGGGCGATGCAGACGAACAGGCAGTCGCGGCTGGCGTGTTAACAGCGTATTGAGATTAGGCCAGTGGGATAGTTCGTTCATCCATTCAACGCTTAAGCGCGGCATAATCAACGAGCGCAGCAAAAATTTCTGACGAAAGCTACGTCGGTGCCAGAATTTACCTGGTCGACACTGTCCGCGTGCCAGACTAAGAAAAAGAGACAGGCTGCTGAGAGATTCAGATGGCGTAAAGGACCGTTCAGTTAGCTGCGACATATTCATGAAATCAATGGTTATACATGACGCCGATTTCACCATTGCGTATCTTAACCAAACATCAATAGTGTGATTACTAACGTAAATTTTAGGGTTTTGTTGATATTTCGTTGAAGTTGATGACCCGGATTGGCATATGGAGTATTCAGAATATTTATGAAAAATCGGAGAACCGTGAAGAAACGTTACGTTATTGCGCTGGTGATAGTCATCGCCGGGCTGATTGCGTTATGGAGAATTCTCAACGCGCCCGTGCCGACTTATCAGACACTGATTGTTCGCCCCGGTGATTTGCAGCAAAGCGTACTGGCGACCGGAAAGCTGGACGCGCTGCGTAAGGTTGACGTGGGCGCGCAGGTTAGCGGTCAGTTGAAAACGCTGTCGGTGGCGATTGGCGATAAAGTTAAAAAAGATCAGCTTTTAGGGGTTATTGATCCTGAGCAGGCTGAAAACCAGATCAAGGAAGTGGAAGCAACACTGATGGAGCTGCGCGCGCAGCGGCAACAGGCGGAAGCGGAGTTGAAACTGGCGCGGGTGACGTATTCACGTCAACAACGTCTGGCGCAAACGCAGGCGGTTTCACAACAAGATCT
>NZ_AEJZ01000273.1:0-5855 GCF_000208525.1 Escherichia sp. TW14182 | reverse complement strand
GCAATAATAAATTCCTGCTTCCCCCGAACGGCAACCGTCACATAACACCCGGCAGAGCCTGAGTCTGTTCGCCTTATCGATAACCGGGTTTTGCTTGCATATCTGTACGGCGCTTTCTGTCTTGTCATGGAAATAAATGCCATTATTGATTTTCGACCTTTCTGTTTTTATAAATAAAATAAATATCATTTTATTTTCTTCTGGCAGTCTTACCAGATGATTTTATTCCCCTGAATTTTCATTACCCCGCGACGGACCAGTTCATCCCGGATACCTCTGGTCAGGGCATCACGCCATTCACCGCGCATCTGTGATTTTAAATAATTATTAAATGTCTCTTCTGTTACCGGCATATTACGAACCTCCCGCGCTGCCTGTTGAATTTTGTTTGCCCACCGGATAACGATATCCATGTCGGGTGCAGCCATCTTTACTGATGACGCCTTATCCGGGGAGACGCGACGGCAGCAAATCCCGCGCGCCTGCAGTGTCCGGACAATACCGTCATATCCCTTGTCAGCGGAAACAATATGGTATTCCTTCTCCGGCCCGTAATGGCATACACACTGCCCCAGCTCCAGCACCAGATGAAAATCAACATTGTTCCTGGAGACTTCGCTGACATGCCGGAGTGTGACTTTTACTGCTTCAGGGAAAGCGTTTACTGGCAGTGCCACATTATTCTGTTTCGCGCCCGCGAATATAATTAACTCCGTATATATATTTAAGGAAATTTCTGTCAGATTACTGCAGTTCTCGTAATCGATAAAGGCAATCACCTGTTGCTTCTCTGATTTTCCGGTCGCCATTTTCTCTTCCTGATTAACAGACTTCACAACCAGATAAAAGAGTCATAAATAACACTTAACATCGCCTGATATTAACAACCGGGCAACGTGATGTTATTATTTTGCTCTCCTTACTGAATGCATTTGTCCCTGACAGGACAACGTTGACCGTCACATGGCGGTCTTTTTTTATTCACCTGACGCTTTCCTGTCGCAAAAACATCCCCACGGGTATTAACCATGTAATTACTGTGTGTTATCTTTCTTTCCCGCAACCTCCCGGCATTAACCGGTGGTAGCTTCACAGGGTTGATGTACAGAGCATTCATTCAATGCCAGTGATACGTCATGAATGATTTTTGGCCTCCCTTGCTCAGGGGAGGTCTTTTTTTTGCCGTTTTTTCATTATCCCCGCCGCTGGCAGCGTTCAGCTCTCTGTCGGGCAAACTGCTGCCAGTCTGTACGGGGCGCCACACGGGCAGCCTGGAGCCATGCTTCAGCGGCCTCCTTCCAGAATCCCCTGAGTTCCAGACTGACGGCACGGTTTCCGGTGCGCTGGTAACGCCAGACCTGAGCGTCCCGTGAATGGCTTCTGAATCCGTTCATTTGTATCCGCCCTCCTCTTTGCCCTGTCAGTATTTCTGTGTTAAATAATTCAGTGGACTGGCTTCCTTCGGGTAGGAAGTTGTTTCCTTTTGAGCATTATTGTTTGCCTCCCTTGCTTCTGAGGGAGGCTTTTTTACTGTTTATCCAGCACGGCCTGAAGTTCGGCTTTTCTCCGGTTCTGGCGACGAATTTTTGCCAGACGCGCTGCCGCATACGCTTCCTCCTCCTGAGAAATATGCTCCGTCACATACCCTTCCGTGTCATACCGGCAGGCACCGGCTTTCATGGCACACAGATAGCTTTCTGAACGGGTGATGGCCTTCAGCGCCCTGCGCAGTTTTTTATGCGAGAGCGGGATATTCCGTTGCGCCACGTCTTCCAGTAACACGTCCCGGATACCGCAGGCCAGAAGCCGGGGGGTGTCACCGTCAAATAATCCCGGCCACCAGGGCTTCAGGGTGTTCACGGCCTCATCCAGCGTGGGCAGGTTCAGATAAATGGACAGCGCCTGTCTGGCCTGCGCTTTTTTTGCCGCCAGCTCTGCTTCCCCGGCCGCCTTCTCGGCCAGTTTCTGCTTTTTCACCTTCCATTTTGGTGGCGTGGTGACATTGATGATAGTTTTCCGGCTGCGGACAGGTGTTGTTCCCTCTGTTTTCCGCTTCAGTGTCAGTACCGGTCGTTTCTGCTCTGTCATTTGCGAATACCTGTCGTTATATTCTGCCGCTGGCGTTGCTTCGGCGCTTTTATGCCATATTTCATCACGGTATGTTAAGTCTGCAGCCCGTAAACAATGACGGCAATAATCAGCAGATGCAGGGCATAACCTTCTGCAAACCACCGGCTTATCTGCAGGCGCTTTGATGATGCAGGTACATACTCATGCACAAGACACAATACCAGCAGTGTCATGCCCATACCGGCCAGCACGGGGACGGCACCGTTTGCACTGTTCAGCCACACAACAGAGCACAGCCACAGTAAAAATAACCGCCCCTGGTACTGCTCCGGCACCTGCCAGACGGATACAGCTGCCAGCAGCATCACCAGTCCCTGCCAGCCATAACTGGCAGTACTGAACGGCAGATACAGTGCCAGCATGGTTCCGGTTATGGCACCTTTTATGGCATCAGGGCGTTGCCAGAAACAGACCGCCTGCATCACCACGGCAAAACAAAACAGAATGTTCAGCTCCCACCACTGATTTCCTGTCCCCCGAAATGCCAGCCAGAATACCGGTTGCGCCAGCACTGCCATCAGCCACAGGCGATTTACGGCAGCCTGTCGTATCTGCCTCCCCGCCAGGTTACAGCCCGCCATCAGTGCGAAAAGCGGGAATGCGCACCGCCCGGTCAGGTTAAGCCAGGGAGTCCCCACATGAAATGCTGTGGCAATGTGGTCACCTGTCATCGCCAGAAATGCCACGATTTTGATAATATCGCGCTGTAATGGCGCCAGTTGCCACGGGAAACGCACCGTTCCCCCGGTATCTTTTCGCTGAACACATGCCGTCATTATGGTTTCACTCCAGCACCTGACTGAGACATCCGGCCAGTGTTTCGATGACCAGCCAGGGCGCAACAAACAACGTGACCAGCATCAGTAATGCCCCCGTCAGCATTCCGGCCATAAACCGGCTTTCCGTTTTGCGCCTTCCCTTCACCTTATCCCTGTATCGCAACGGCTCTGCAATCCGTTCATCGCCATACATCCGGAGTTCACGATAATGTTCTTTTTTCTCCATCAGAGCGTCTTCTCTCTGTCAATCACCAGTTCTTTCTCCATCTGCCGCAACTGCTCCTGTGCGTTTATGCGTTTCAGGGCAGCCACTTCATGCTGAAGTAATTGTGCGTTTTCTTTCTCTTCACGGGCTGCTGTCTGTCCGGCTGCCCTGATTTCCTGTTCTGCCACCGCATTTTCTGCAGCCTGCATGGCCTCATTATCTGCCGGCAGTATGTTCCGCGTCTCATCCTGCTGCAGGGTTTCCCTGACCGCTTTTTCTGCCTCCTGGCGTGCCCGCTCCTCCGGCGTCTGCAGACTGAGCAGTTCTGCGTCGGTATTCTGTACAGCCTGTGCTGTTTTCATGGTTTCAGGTGTCATTTCTGCCTGCCCCTGCGTTAACTTCTGAAGCAGCCAGTCGGGAAGTGGCACGACATCCTGTTGCAGCACAACACCACTCTCAGGGTGCTGTCGGGCCAGCGCCAGTGCAGAGGCCGGGGCTGATGCCGTCAGCGTCACGCCATTGTGGCTCTGCTGCAGAACCACAACGCCGGCATCATCTCGCCCCAGCCATCTTCCCTGCTCATCCAGTCCCTGCATTCGCCCTTCTTCATCCACACGGATTTCCTGCAACCAGATACCCTGTTGCCTGCCGTTCCGGTCGTAAGCCGGCCAGGCCACATGCGGTGCCGGATATTTGCGGCTGCCACTGATGAAGCGGGCTTCACTGTGGTCCGGTAACCCGGTTTCCCGCAGCAACGCCCGCCCCAGCGCATTCTGATTAAGCGCCCGGGCGCTGTCCCACAGATTCTGAGCCGTTGTGGCACGAACATCCTGTTGAACGTCCAGCACATCATGCGCTGTCTTCCGGCTTTCACTGGCCGCCACGGATGCCAGCCATTTTCCGGTATCATCGGTATACACCTGCACATGCTGCTTCATCCTCGAGAGCGCCACATACGCATCACTGAGGGAGGCAAGCCGCTGGCGTGCGTCAGTTGCCCCGGCCAGGGCTATCACAAAGGCTTCACTGGCCCCCTGTGCCCGGTGTGCCGTACCGGCATAGCCATAATCCAGATGCATATCCGACATCTCACGCCCCGGCTGAACCAGCCGGGTATTTTCACCGTTCTTCAGCGTGATATCACCGTTATCAGCTATCCCGGAAACCTCCCACAGCGTCTGGGTATCCCGTCCCTGCTCCCGGTCCTGGCGGGTGAAGCGCACCAGGTCACCTTTCGACAGCCGGATTTCACGCCGGGAAAATACCGCAATATCCCGCAGACTACTTTCAAAAGCGGAGAGCAGATGGTCCCGGCCTTCTGCATCACGCAGCATCACCACACCGTTTGCTGCATCAGGGTTGTGAATGGTGTAATACTGCTGATTTATCAGCGCCACACCGCCATTATGCTGTGCCAGTCCTGCAACGGATTTCAGGGCTTCCGTCTGCGTTTTCTCCCTGACCAGCACTGTTACCGGAAGTTCATGCTCTCCGGTTTTTCCTGTCTCATGCAGACGGTCATGAATGCCGGCATTGATGGCCATTGCATCGGCGTTCGTCTGGGTGACAATCAGCGTCTGACGCCGGGCCTCTGCAGTA
Source organism: Escherichia sp. TW14182 (assembly GCF_000208525.1). Taxonomy (NCBI): domain Bacteria; kingdom Pseudomonadati; phylum Pseudomonadota; class Gammaproteobacteria; order Enterobacterales; family Enterobacteriaceae; genus Escherichia; species Escherichia sp. TW14182. The sequence continues at coordinate 1,142 of NZ_AEJZ01000273.1, read as the reverse complement.
CGTCCGGTGTAATCATCCACAATGGCGGATATCCCCCTGTCTCCCTGCGTTTCTCTCTGTTCTCGGGTCTGGCGAATTTCAGTCACCGATGATGCCGGTACATATGCGCCATTATCCCGGGGCACCTGTTCCGGTGAAACGCGGCGTATCGTGTCCAGCGCCTCGCCGGTACGCCCTTCCAGCAGTGCATACACCGCTGGTCGCAGTTCCGGTGACTGACGCACAATGTCTTTCATCACCGCCACATCGATGGCGCTGCGCTGCTGCATCAGGGTAAAGGGCGCACCACTGGCCACCGGCTGTAACTGCAGACTGTCACCGGACAGAACCGCACGCCCACCTGCGGCGGCAATGTGGGCCAGCGTGTCAGCCATATCCCGGTTGCCCACCATGGAGCTTTCATCGATAAGAAACAGCGTTTTTGAGAAGTTAAGCTGTTCACCACTCTGCTGACGTCGCTCCGTATCCATCAGAAAAGAAGCGATAGTCTGCGCTTTCACCCCCACACCCTGCATTTCACTGACGGCCCGGTGCGTGGGCGCCAGCCCCACCACAACCGGTCTGTCAGCTTCAGGCAGGGTTTCCAGCGCCGCCAGGACACTGCGAAACTGTGTGGTTTTCCCCACACCGGCATAGCCCTGAATGGCCACAAAACGGTCCGTGTTTTCAAGAATCAGCCGGCTGGCTGCCTGCTGGCCTGACGTCAGACCAGTCAGGAGAGACCGGTCCACTGTTTCCATCAGCGGGCGTTGCGTGTTCTTTCCTTCTGCCATTGTGCGAAGGATGGCTTTTTCCTGCAGCCAGGTTTCAGCCGGCACATAACGACTGGCACTCCCGTCACCCGGCACGGACAGGATTTCCCCGCGCTGAACCAGTTCAGCAAATGTGTGGTGAATACCGTATGGTGTCACTGATGGATGCGCTTTCAGTGCCTCCAGTACCACGTCCTGACGGGAAAAGACCACACTGCTGCCCTGTGCCAGCGTTATGGCCTGACGTACTGCTTTTTCGGTCACCGGCATCACACTGTCCCGGGCCTGCTGCATGGCCGTATCCAGTGGCTTACCCTCCGGACTGACCTGCTCCCGGGCCTGCCGGTACAGTGGAGAACGGGCAAGACGCGCATGTGCGTCTTCTTCTGA
>NZ_AEJZ01000274.1:0-1257 GCF_000208525.1 Escherichia sp. TW14182 | reverse complement strand
AGAGCCTCCACAGGCCTCCATACCAATCAGACATGACTCCCGGTTGCTGAAATATTCCAGAAAATCTCTTCTGCGAAGTTGCTTATCCACCACGTCACCTGTGTTCTCATCAATGAAGTGAACCTGAATCAGATGTTTTGCGATATCAACGCCAACCGGTGTATATTTCATTTGTGGAGTCTCCAGTCTGAAGGAGCTTTATGCATCCCGTATTGGGCACTATGATGCCGGAAATCTGCCAGGTTCCACACCTTCCCGATATTCTCCCCATCCATCACCGTGCTCCGGATTTGATGATTGGGGATGCGTTCATTACACATCCCATGAGCATCAGCCAGCGGGCCGACGCCCTGCGCCAGAGGTTCGCGCTTTCCAGTCGTCCGGCAATCGCATCCTTCACGATTTCAGGTGTTGGCCTGTTCCTGCTCAAAACTTAACTCCACTGAAATAAAAACTATATTTTTCATTTCTGGCTGGCACTCCACGCCTGGCTGGAATTCATTCCCTGAAGCGACCGACACAGCCGTTACCCCGTTTCAGTCCCCATCATTTATTCTGCCTCTCTGCTATGGATGTGTTCTTTCTCCGGTTACTGCATCGATATAAACTCCCGGGAACAGAATAAACGTTAAGTCACAGACTCTGCAAAATGCGAGGAACAAAATAAAAACTCAAGAAAAACGACTTTGATGTAAGTCAAAATAAAATATATAAAAAAACAGAAAGCTGATGTTTTAGATAAAAATATTTAAATAAATATTAAACAAAGCTGCGTATTTTCTTGATTTATCACATCAAAAAAAAGAAAAAATCTTTTTTGTAAATGTATCAGGAATGCAGAGGAAATGATGACTTTGAGAAAAACACAACTCTCCATAATAATTGGTGCCATATTATTCGGCCCTGCCTCATTTGCTGAATCTATAGCAGTAACCTCGGTTAAAGCTGAAAATGGGCAATCCATTGTCATGCAGTATGATGTGATAAACAGCAATCATAACAGTAATGCTGTTTATGCGAATGGTGTGAATGCAACGATTGATACACATGGGCATACCATTATCGCAACAGGAAACAACGCGTCTGCTGTTCATGCAACCCATGGCGGCGTGATAAATGTTAATGGTGGAGATGTCGATATTCATGGTCCGGATTCCCGTGCGGTATCAGCCAGTACGAATGGCCTGATAAACGTTACCGGAGCCAGAATCCTTATTGACAGTATGAATTCAAAAGGTGTGTCTGCCAGTGGCGGGG
>NZ_AEJZ01000275.1:0-675 GCF_000208525.1 Escherichia sp. TW14182 | reverse complement strand
GCGTAAATCATTTTGGCAAGGGACGGCAGAATGAGTTTGCCGTCAGTATCCCGCAACTTGAGCAGGTTGCCGCCGTTCACCATGTGAAGATCCAAACCAATCCCGAAATGATAAAGCTTCTCAAGGCTGGCCGTTCTCGATCGCTGATTGGATACAAGCCCGTCCGTAGCGAGGTATCCAGACAGGCGAACGCCGGGAGGGGGATAGCCGAGGCCAGAGAGAAGGAGGTATTGAAATGCTGGATATTTAGTAACAAGGAGGGGGCTTAAGTATGTCGATCAGAAAGATGGATGATGGGCGATGGCTGCTCGATATCAGGCCACAAGGGGCGTACGGCAAACGGATACGTAAAATTTTTGTCAGGAAAGGGAGTGCAGAGGCCTTCGAACAATATATTTTACAGAATTTCCATAACAACCCATGGCTGGCTAAACCTGCTGATCGGCGGCGATTATCAGAGCTGCTTGATACATGGTGGATGCTTGATGGCCGTAACCAGGCTTACGGCGATACCTACAGGATCCGGCTGGAGAAAGTGATTCGTGAAATGGGAGATCCGCGCGCCAGCCAGATGACGCAAAAATTTATGCTTGAGTATCGGTCAGAGAAATTACAGGCCGGATTAATGCCATCCAGCATTAATCGTGACTTATGCGTTCTGTCTACCATGTTCAC
>NZ_AEJZ01000276.1:0-1874 GCF_000208525.1 Escherichia sp. TW14182 | reverse complement strand
GCACACCGTACACCTGATGATTTTCATCGTTTTCCAGCTTATGGCGCTTTTCTCTGAACTCTGACCAAACAACATTCGGCGTAACCTGTCGAGTTGCGCTTTCAGTCGTTCAATTTCCTGCTCATACCCAGCGCCTTATACACCTGCGGCAAAGACGATTCAGTTGTGTCGCTATCCACAGGTCAGTCGCTTTTTTTCCGCAAGACGGGCAGGTACGGCTGCCGCATGAGTTGGTCAGGTACTTTACGTGATGACAGTTCGGGTTATCACATCCGAACATCGTGGCTAGACAAGTTCACCTGTTCGGCGAGGATCTGCGTATTATGTTGCTTCGTCTGATCTTGCTGATCCACGTTAACCTTCAGCCCGATATTCAGGGGCATGCTCTGGCTGACGGATAGACTCCCACTCGCCTCAAAGCCCCAGTTATTTTTCACCTGACTATCCTTGGCCGACTCCAGCATGATACCGCCCTGTTGGGCGCTCAAGGTCACCGCCTTACCCTTGACTTGGGTGCCTTGCAGGTGCAACGCATCGCGCGCCTCGCTACCGGCGCTCAGGGTGACACTCGCCCCGCTGATCTGTCCCCCTTGCGCGGTGCTCTGCTGTTCATGTTGCATCGTCACACCCGCCTTGGCGCCGAGGCTACCGTTCCAGCTCTCACTGTCGCCGCTGCTGCGACCGCCGCCACCACTCAGCTCGCCCGACCACACGCAGCCCTCCTGTTGACGCTGCGCGTTGGCCTGACGCAGATCTAAACGATCGGCCGCTCGTAGGGTAACCTCCCCCTGACTGTCGACCTGAGCGCCCTGTAGGGTCAGCATACCGCCGCTCTCTAGGGTGACGCCGCCTGCGGAACGGATCGAGGCGGCATGCGCCTGCGAGTTGCTCTGCTGGCCATTATTCTGCCCGCCGCCTAACGCCGCGCTGCCGCTATTCATGTCACCGCTGACGCGCGCATGTGCATCGAAGCCTTGGTGACGAGTGCTGTGGCTATCTGTGGCCTGAACGATATGCAGATCGCCTGCGCTGTGGATCTGCGTCTTGCCCTGACCGCCATCCAACGTCGTCCCCTGATAGTTCCCCGTCTGCCCCAGACGAATGTCGATGCCTGATTGCGCCTGGATCGACCCACTCTGTGCTTGGGAGCGTTGCTCCTCACGGCGACGATTCTCCCCCTGGCCACTGATCGTCACACCGATATCCTTACCCGTGGTGGTGTAGACACGCAGAGTGGCACCGCCCTGGGCCGCGCTACTCTGGCTGCTGCTGCTGTCGCTCGCCGCCTCGAAGCGGTGGTTATCCGCCTGCAGCGTCACGCCCCCCATATTGGCACGGTATTGCGTGCCGCGATCGTGGATCGTGTCGCGCGCCGTGACCTCGATGGTGCCAGCCTGGATGTGGGTCGTCTTAGCTCGACTCTCGCTACGGCTTTCCGTCTGCGTCCCCCCGTTGGCGCCGATATCCAGTCCCAGGTTCGGTTTGCCCACCTTACCCAACTCATCAATGGCACCATTAACATCAAGGCTAGCAGCCTTCTGTGCCGCCCTAGCTAGGGGACGGAGTACCGCACTGTAGTTAACGTTGACCCCAACCTCGGCATCGACCCGGGTACCTTGACTACGGCTACTGTCGCGATCATGAGCCTCCAACTGCGCGACTTTGGCCGCCTGCGCGCGGTAAGCGCCACCGACCTGATGGCTTGCGCCTTGCTGAGTCAGCGTATCCTGCGCGTTGATTATCAAGTTACCCTTAATCTCACTACTACTGCCCCGCGCACGCGTCTGGTTATGTTGACTATCGCTGGTGCTGTAGTCCCCCTCGAACCCACTGCCAACCTTATCTATCCCGGCGGTAAAATAGAGCCCCCCCCC
>NZ_AEJZ01000277.1:0-1382 GCF_000208525.1 Escherichia sp. TW14182 | reverse complement strand
CAGCCGCTGATACCTTACGCCGACTGGTAAGTTTTCAGATAGCGCCTCTCTTAATGCCGCTGCGATCGGGTATACTCGGGCGGCAATCTGGGATTTCCGGGGGGAGACAATTTGCGCGTTAGTCGCTCGTTAACAATTAAGCAGATGGCAATGGTGGCGGCCGTTGTCATGGTGTTCGTTTTTATTTTTTGCACTGTTTTGCTGTTCCACCTGGTACAGCAGAATCGCTATAACACGGCTACGCAACTGGAAAGCATTGCTCGCTCTGTCCGCGAACCCTTATCTTCCGCCATTTTAAAAGGTGATATTCCCCAGGCGGAAGCTATTCTTGCCAGCATAAAACCAGCGGGCGTGGTCAGTCGCGCCGACGTGGTGCTGCCTAATCAGTTCCAGGCACTGCGTAAAAGTTTTATTCCAGAGCGCCCGGTGCCGGTGACGTTCACCCGACTGTTTGAGTTACCGGTACAAATCTCGCTGGGCGTCTACTCGCTGGAACGTCCTGCTACCCCGCAGCCGATTGCCTATCTGGTGTTACAGGCGGATTCCTTCCGCATGTACAAGTTCGTGATGAGCACTGTCTCTACGTTAGTGACCATTTACTTACTTTTGTCGCTGATCCTGACGGTGGCGATTAGCTGGTGCATTAATCGACTGATATTACATCCTTTACGCAATATCGCTCGCGAGCTAAACGCCATTCCACCGCAAGAGATTGTCGGCCATCAACTGGCCTTGCCGCGTCTGCACCAGGACGACGAAATCGGTATGCTGGTGCGTAGTTACAACCTCAATCAGCAATTGTTGCAGCGCCATTATGAAGAACAGTGCGAAAACGCGATGCGTTTCCCGGTGTCGGATTTGCCAAACAAAGCCTTGCTGATGGAAATGCTGGAACAGGTGGTCGCACGTAAACAAACCACCGCACTGATGATCATCACTTGTGAAACGTTACGTGATACTGCTGGCGTGCTGAAAGAGGCGCAGCGGGAAATCCTGCTACTGACGCTGGTGGAGAAAATCAAATCGGTGCTGTCGCCACGCATGATCCTCGCACAGGTCAGTGGCTATGACTTCGCTGTGATCGCTAATGGTGTACAGGAACCGTGGCACGCTATCACATTAGGTCAGCAAGTGCTCACTATCATGAGTGAACGCTTGCCGATTGAACGTATTCAGCTACGTCCGCACTGTAGCATCGGTGTGGCGATGTTCTATGGCGATCTCACTGCCGAACAACTTTATGGTCGTGCTATTTCGGCGGCATTTACCGCCCGTCATAAAGGGAAGAATCAGATTCAGTTCTATGATCCACAGCAGATGGAAGAAGCTCAGCAACGGTTGACGGAAGAGAGCGATATCCTTAATGCACTGGAAAATCATAA
>NZ_AEJZ01000278.1:0-9604 GCF_000208525.1 Escherichia sp. TW14182 | reverse complement strand
TACGCTACGTACTTCTCGGGGCGCTTACTCATTAACAGGAATGTCAGCAACATCGGATAACGAAATGCCATACTTAATGTCCATCAATTGACCAGCGCATGAGATATGCTCTGGCGGGAGGGCGATATGTTGCAGAAATACAGCCCCTTGCACGCGCATTAGCAGGCGTGCGCAAAAATTTATCTACCGATGCACAAAAAGCCCCCTGCAAATCATTGGTGGAAGAATCTCCAGGAAAGCGACTAACCCACAATGCACCACTTAATTCTTTTGCAATAAGGATGTTCCATTAATCCGTTTCAAAAATAATCTGTTCATCCTCATCAACACGGATGCAGATTTGCGTGATAGCTGTTTTCTCTGTCATCGCCTGCAACCAGTAACGGGACAGTTGCGGCAGAATATGCTGCTCGATATAACCAATCAGCAAGCGTGCCCCTGTTTCGTGCATCGGGCAGTGCGCCACAATGTGCGTAATGAGTTCGTCGCCATAGATGAGTGAAACGCTATGCTGCTCCGCCATACGATCCATCAGTCTGCCAAGATGCAGACGGGCAATAACACCTCGCGCCTTCTCATCCAACGGCAAATAAGGGATAACCGTCACCCTCCCCAGGAAAGCCGCTGGGAAGTGTTTGCGTAACTCCGGCATTAACGCCTCTTTTAGCCCTGCTGAATCGGGCATCAGCGCCGGATCCTCGTAGAGCTGGCTGATAAGCTCCGCACCTGCGTTAGTGGTCAACAACAGCGTGGTATTTTTGAAATCGATGTGGACACCTTCGCCATCCTCCATCGCACCTTTATCGAATACCTGGTAGAACAACTCGTGGACGTCGTGATGGGCTTTTTCAATTTCATCCAGCAACACCACGCTCCAGGGATGACGGCGTACAGCTTCCGTCAACACACCGCCTTCGCCATAGCCAACATAGCCGGGCGGCGCGCCTTTCAGCGTGGAGACAGTGTGAGACTCCTGAAACTCGCTCATATTGATAGTAATCAGATTCTGCTCACCGCCGTAGATTGCTTCTGCCAGCGCCAGCGCGGTCTCGGTCTTGCCAACACCGGACGGCCCGGCCAGCAAAAAGACGCCCACAGGTTTGCGCGGATCGCCTAACCCCGCCCGCGCGGTCTGGATACGCTCACCAATCTGCGCCAGAGCATCCATCTGCCCGGTAACACGTTGCGCCAGGCGGGCAGGCAGTTCCAGGATCTGGCTGGCTTCATCTTTTACCATGCGCCCAGCGGGAATGCCGGTCCAGTCGGAGACAATCGCCGCTACCACCGCCGCATTAACTTCCGGAAACACGATGGGGTTTTCACCCTGCCAGACTCTTAATGCTGCTTCTGACTGTTGCAGTGTGATTTCATCACGCTCGCGGGTTTCTGCAGCACGCTGCTCCTGTAATCTGTTAACCAGCTCTAGTTCTTGCTGCCAGCGTTCATCCGCATCAAATAGTTCTCTTTTCAGCGATATAATCTGCGACGCCAGTGTGTCGCCTCGCTCTGCGCGGATTCCCATTTTTTCCTGTTTTAATAGCAGTTCCTGCTCCATTTCAGCGGCTTTGAGCCGTTGACGCAGAAACTGGATATTCGCTGGTGGAGTGTGCAGCGACAGCGCCACGCGGGCTGCGGCTGTATCCAACAAACTGATGGCTTTGTCCGGTAGCTGTCGAGCCGGGATATAACGGTGAGAAAGCTGTACAGCAGCACGCACGGCTTCATCAAGGATGAGTACGCTATGGTGCTTTTCCAGCGTAGTGACTAACCCGCGTACCATCTCAACAGCGGCAGCCTCTTCCGGCTCTGCCACCTGCAACACCTGAAATCGCCGGGTCAATGCCGGATCTTTCTCTATATGGCGTTTATACTCACTCCAGGTGGTCGCCCCAATCGTTCGAAGACTGCCACGCGCCAGCGCCGGTTTCAGCAGGTTGGCAGCGTCACCTGTACCGGATGTACCTCCGGCGCCTACCAGGGTGTGAACCTCATCGACAAACAGAATCACCGGCTGCGGCGAGCACGCAGCTTCTTCCAGCAGCGCCTTCAGGCGGGATTCAAATTCGCCTTTCATAGACGCTCCCGCCAGCAGCGCCCCGACATCCAGCGACAGCAACCGCACGTTACGCAGTGAGGGCGGCACTTCCCCCTCGGCAATCGCCAGCGCGAATCCTTCCACCACAGCCGTTTTCCCGACGCCTGCCTCGCCAGTTAGCAGCGGATTGTTCTGCCGACGGCGCAGCAGAATATCCGTCATAGTACGAATTTCGTGCTCTCGACCGGTGACTGGATCGATGCCACCTTCGCGAGCCTGTGCAGTCAGATCCTGACAGTATTTCGCCAGCGCGGATTTACTCCCTGCTGATTTACTGGAAAATGCCTGACTGCTTTCTCCCGGAACCGCAGAATTCAAATCCGAACCATCATATGGAATCTCTGATATTTCAGGGGATGATGAGATTAAAGACGGAAGAATATCCAATAGTTCATTTACCGGTAACCCAGCCAATGGCGCACAGATATTTTTTAACACTCGATACAATTCTGGTGTGGTTAACCAGGCTAGTAGTAACCATCCGCTACGAATTTTGTGATCGCCAAAACGGATGCTTGCCAACATCCAGGCTTTTTCAACAGAAAGATCTATATGGTGGGAAAAATCGCTAATTACGCTAGCTCCGGCAGGCAATATATCCAATTGCTGAATTAACGCATTCTCTACATCAAAAGATGTTATTTGGTAATGCCGAAGAACATGGTGAATATCATTCTCTGGTTGTTGTATTAGCTGATGCAACCAATGCGTTAGTTCGACATAAGGATTAGCGCGTAATTTACAGAACGTTGTCGCAGACTCCAAAGACCTGAATAAAGGTTTTGTTAGCTTTCCATATAGTGCACTGCGTGAAACAGGAGTGTCCATCTGTTACACCTGATGATGTAAGAACATATAAATGATACATAAACATAAATGTACCGATTAGAACTTCTAATTAATAGAATCATCAAAATTCCAGAATGAAACAATGATGCATATCACAGAACGCAATGTAATATAGCGGTTAGTATCTTTTTTATGTTTTTTTTCAATACAGAAAATCAATCACATATACATTATGAATATATTACATCAAAATTATCACAATACATTTCCGCAGGAATTAATATTGATAAAATAAATTGTTCAGCATTACTTATCTAAAAAATTGAAATTATTCTTCTATTGAAAAGAACACTCTATACAGCGATACGTAATGAAACGAAATATTTCCTGGGGACTACAAAAAATACAGGCGCACGGGGTTACCGATAGCACAATTTACGCGACTGCAGGAACACAGATTATCTTCACCGTCAACGCGCCCTGGCTTCCTGTTTTTGAGGTGGATGAGAATGCGAAAATTGCTCTCAGCCTGACTCGCCACGAAGAGGCGTGGTGGATAATCAATCAGTCCGATGAATATTGTTGCACGGTAAATGATCAGATTGTCGAGCCGCATCACCGTATGCGCCTGAATGAAGGGGATCTGATTGAATGGGGATTATCTTCCTGGTGTCTTGTTCGTAACAATCCGACGTCTCTTACTCCACGTGAGGAAAAGACGACACCACAGACTGCTGTTTCGCTGGAAACAATAAGCGAATATCTCGATCTTGACTGGTTTCGACAACAGCAACGGCAGTCGCAAAATCCGTTTGATATCATTCCGGTTCATGGCACAGTCGCCACCGAAGGCACCCCAGAAACAGATAACCCACTAACCCTACTTTACCAGGAATACCGCCAGGCATTATTGTCCCCTGAACAAGATATCCATCGTTATGCCGATCCATTTCCCCTTAATGAAGAGGCAGTTACGCTGGATCTGGCCTCATTGCGCAATCTGACCACTGAAGCTGATTCATTGCAGGATATGGTCACAGGAGGGTTAAGCATTGACGCTATTCTCGATGTCCTGGATACCACCGGCGAAGGAGAAACGATCTGGCCTACCGAAACGGTTCTCCCCGATATTCTGCACTTGCTTTCCCCGGAATACGCATCGGAAATGGTGCATAGCGCCGTCTTACCCGATCTGACACAACGTGAGCACCGCCTCATTGGCATTGACAGCCATTACCGGGTAAACCCGGTACAACACGGAGATATCTATCATGACAAGCAATAACGTGCTACCGGCTACCTTGTCGGCACTGCTGCGGAATTATTCTGTAGCGGAAGGTATTCAGATGGCTGAGCAACAAGTAAAGATGCACCCAACTAAGGCTTTACATCGGCACAGCCTGTTTCAGTTATTGTGCGTGATCGGCTACTGGTCACGAGCGCTGCAACAAATCCAACTGTGCGCCCGACTGGACGCAAATTATACCCGAGAAGCGCAGGTATTTGGGGAGTTGATTCGCTGTGAGATATACCGCCAGTCCTGCTTTCATGGTGAACAACGTCCCGGCTTTATTCTCCCTCCGCCCGTCTGGATGGAGGATCTGCTTGTCGCCCTCGCCTGTAACGCCCATGGTAAAACGTCAGATGCCGATGCCCACCGCAGCCACGCGTTTGAGACCATAACAGACACTGCCGGACAGTGGAATGGCGGCACATTTGACTGGATAAGCGACAGCGACTCCCGTACCGGCCCAGTGCTGGAACTGGTCACTGGTGGCATGTATATCTGGCTGCCGCTTTCGCAAATTCGCTCACTGAAATCGCCCCCGCCAGCGAGTCTGACCGATCTGATCTGGAAACCCGTCAATATCACACTTCACAATGGTGATGTGCATGGTGCCTGGCTATTTTCCCGCTACAGCGGTTCAGAAAAAGCCTCCGATACCCTGTGTCTGTGCCGCAAAACCGTCTGGCAGGATGGTTCCGGAGAAACCCTGGTACAGGCTCTGGGGCAAAAAATGTGGCTCACCAGCCACGGAGATATCAGCCTGCTGGATTTGAGCACCTGCACCTTTAATTCACCTGAAGGCCAAGATGCATGAATGCCTCCCACCAGCGCCCGGGCAAACACTTACTACCCACTCTGTTTGACCGCCTGTGCGACGACACCCCAAACCAGAAGCGCGACCACGATATCAGTGTTAGCCCAGCTCAGCTTAAAGAGATCATCCGCCGGGATTTGTCGTTTCTGCTCAACACCATCAGCCATGAAGATGATATTGATGCCGCGCGTTACCCGCAGGCGGCTGCTTCCGTAGTGAACTACGGCCTGCCGCCGCTGGCGGGGAGCTTTTTGTATGAACATAAGTGGGATGATATCCGCAGAGCTATTTTGCGTACTATTACCCGGTTTGAACCCCGGCTGAAGACCTCCACACTGCAAATCATCCCGCTACAGGATGAACAACGCCAGAATGGCCATAACACATTACAGTTTGAAATTTGCGGTGAGATCCTCACGCAGCCGTATCCGACAGCATTCCGGGTACGTAGTGCGCTGGATATGGAGCACAGCCGCATTACATTTTATTAATATAGAGGGTGAGTGATGGATCCACGGCTACTGGAATACTACAACCGCGAATTGAGCTACCTGCGGGAAACGGGAGCCGAATTTGCCGCCCGTCATCCAAAAATCGCCGCCCGTCTGGGAATGCAGGGTGCGGATATTGCCGATCCCTATGTGGAGCGTATGATCGAAGCTTTCAGCTTCCTGACCGCCCGCACGCAGCTTAAAATTGACGCTGAATTTCCCCGCTTCACCCAGCGTTTGTTGGAGGTCGTCAGTCCCAATTACATCACCCCAACCCCCTCAATGAGCGTGGCACAACTACATCCCGATCCGGAAGAAGGTGATTTGGCGAAGGGATTCACCGTCCCACGCAACACTGCCTTTTTTTCCTCCATTCCGGAAGGTGAAAGCGCCGCCTGCCAGTTTCGCAGCAGCCAGGATGTGACACTGTGGCCGCTTGCCATCGAAGAGGCGCGCCTGACCGCCGCGCCGCCGGATATGCCCGCCCTGCACCGCTACCTGCCAGCTAACATTCACGTCGCCGGAGCACTACGCATTACCCTGCGCACCTTCGGTGAACTGACCTTCAGCCAGCTTGCCGGGCTGGACAAGCTGCCGCTCTATCTCTGCGGCGAGGAGCGCACGACCTCACACCTGTTCGAACTGTTGCACACCAGCGCCATTGCCACACTGGCTGGCGTTCCGGGTCATTTTGACGGAGTACTGGATGTGAATCTGAAACAGCCCGTCATGTACGAGGGTCTGGAGCCGGATCAAGGGCTATTGCCGCTGGCGTGGAACGTGTTCCACGGCCATAACCTGTTGCATGAATATTTTGCCTGCCCGGAACGCTTTTATTTTTTCACCCCGACGGGTCTGTCTGCCGGGTTACAAAAAATTCACAGCGGTGTGGCGGAAATTGTTATCTTACTGAACCGCCTGCCGCCAGACTGGCTGATCCACCAGACAAATGCTGCACAGTTCAGCCTGTTCTGTACCCCGGTGATCAACCTGTTTCCCCGCGTCACCGCCCGGCTCGATATCACACACAGCACGACAGAGCAGCACCTGGTGGTGGACAGAACCCATCCGCTCGACTATGAGGTGTTTTCGGTCCAGGAAGTGGAAGGGTTGGAAGCCGACACCACGCGGAAGATGACATTTCGCCCGCTCTACCACACCCGCAATAATGATGAAGGCAATCATGGGCGTTATTTTTCCCTGCGCCGGGAGCCGCGTCGGTTGTCTGAGAACGCCCGCCGCTACGGCACCCGCACACCCTATACGGGTTCGGAAGTATTCCTGTCGCTGGTTGACCAGTATGAAGCCCCATACCCGGAAAATCTGCGCCATATCACCATCACTGCCATGGTCACCAACCGCGATCTGCCCTGTCTTATCGCACGCAATGGCCGGGACGATCTGACCGTGGATGCGGCCATCCCTGTGGCAGGTGTGGGGCTTATCCGTCCACCTCGTCCACCACAGCCACCACTGGCGGAACGTGAAATGGCCTGGCGGTTGATCCGCCAGTTATCCTTTAATTATCTGCCGCTGGCCGATCTGGATCACCGCACCGGCGGTCAGGCACTGCGCGATCTGCTGAACCTGTTTATTCCGGCGCATGACAGTCCGCAGTCGCGTCAGGTACGCAGCCTGATTGGCTGTAAAACAACGCCTGTTACCCGCCGTCTGCCCGGTTCCGGGCTGCTGGTTTATGGTCGCGGCGTCAGTTGTGAGCTGACGGTGGATGAAGACGGATTCTCTGGTATTAGCCCGTATCTGTTCGGTCTGGTGTTGGAGCAATATATCGCTCGTCATGTTTCCATTAATACCTTCTCGCAGATGACGCTGCACAGTATGCAACGTGGGAAAATTATGACCTGGCCGGTCAGAGCCGGACTACGGGGAAGTGTATGAGCGGCGATTTCACCCAAGCGCAGAAAACGCCCTGGCGCTATGGTTTTCTGAACCTGATGCGCCGCGTGGATGTGCAGTTGTGTACCGTCCCCGCAGGTAGTGCCTGGCAACCAGGCATGGAAAAATTTCGCCTGGGACAAACACCTACACTGACCTTTGCGCCACGGGAAATCGCCAATGTGAGCTGGCAACAAGGACGCCTGCACCTTAGCCTTTACAGCCTTGGACTGTGGGGTCCGAACGGTCCGCTGCCACTGCATTACACTGAACTCGCGCGCAATCGGACCGAAAGCCGCTGCGATCCGACCCTGACCCGTTTTACCGATCTTTTTCATCACCGCTGGCTGACGCAGTTTTATCAGGCATGGCGCAGCGCCCAGTCCGCCGGGGGCGGTCTGGATAAACAGGAATATGACCGTTTTGCCTTTTATATCGCCAGCCTCAGCGGGCAGGATTTACGGGAAAGTGCAGATAGCTCGCTGCCGGATCACGTTCGCCTGGCGGCATCGGCCCATCTGGTGCGCGAATCCCGCAACCCGGACGGCTTGGCCGCCACGCTGGCGCACTATTTCAGTGTGCCTTTCCGGATACAAGAGTATGTCCTGCACTGGATAACGGTGGCTGATGATGAAATTACCCGACTGGGGATACCAGCCCCCTCTTCCGTCATTGGCAACGGCGCACTCATCGGCCAGGCCGTGCCGGACATGCAATATAAGTTCCGGCTGGTGATTGGCCCGCTGACACTGGCTGACTACCGGCGTTTCCTGCCTGGTGGTAATAACCTGCCAGTACTAACGGAACTGGTTCGTGCATTTACCGGGTTTGAATACTGCTGGGAAATTGAGCTACAGCTTAAACCACACGCAGCCCCTCCGGCTGTTACTGGCGGTCCATATCAGCTTGGCTGGACCGCCTGGGCAGGGAAAGCCCTGCACGACAACCCGGTGACGGGCATGATTTTCGAACCTGAACACTATCTGGCACACTGAGGATAATTTAATGGATACCCCCCTGTCTGACCCTATTTCGGCTGAATGCCCCTGCGGCCCGGATCTGGAGTATGATCCAGAGTACCTGTTGCTGTTCACCCGCGCCTTAGCGCGTGAAGAGGCGCAATATGGCGATTTTGTCAGTACACCGGAAACTATTAACTGGGCGGAGCTGGAGCGGGACGCCCGCCGCCTGCTGGCACGCAGTAAAGATATCCGCATCCTGGTTGTCCTGCTGCGTTGCCGTATCCAGCAGGCCGGAGCCAGAGGGCTGGTGGAGACACTCACGCTTCTGGAAACGTTGTGTGTCGCAAACCCGGACACCATCCATCCACAACTGCTTACGGCTGAAGATACCACCGCCGAAGATGCGGCTGTAGCACGCAGTAACGCGCTGTCGGCGCTACTGGACCACGAAGGCGTAATGGCTGATATTCGTGGCATTACGCTATCAAACAACGCCGCCATGCGCCTTCAGGTTCGGGATGTGGAACGTTCGCTGTCTGCATCACGCCCGGCGGATGCGCTGGCACCGGAATCAGTACGTCAGCAACTGGCCGACCTGGAAGCACGCGGCGCACTGCCGCTGGACGCATTTCGCCAGGCCGCCGAGATCACTGAGCGACTGCAACACCATGCTCGTGAAACGCTGAATGACCTGGCCCCGGACTTTTCGCGTCTGACGCAACTGCTGACCCTGTTGCCTGGGGCGGTACAGACAACTACGCCAGAAATCCCACAACCAAAACCGCAGGCTGATCAGCCGAAGTATGCTGCTATCGATAATACCGGACTAACACTAGCAGGGCATGTCGCTCCCACAGTGGATATACCAGCCGAAACGACCGCAAAGATCATCGCAGAGCCACAGCAAATCAGCGATCGGAACGACGCACTGAAACGCCTGCGAGTCATCCGCCGCTGGTTTGAGCACAGTGAACCAAGCAGTCCGACCATTCCTTTGTTGCGTCAGGCGGAACGACTGGTCGGTAAACGCTTTTCGGAGATAATCAATGAAGTTCCAGCAGAACTGCTGGAGAAGTGGGATGCGCAGGAATAACCAAAATGACCAGAACTTATAACTACTGGTCATTATATGGTGTAACTATTTTCTGGATTAAATCCATTTAACTTCCGGGGTGAAAAATCCCGAAAGCCAGAAACGACAAAAGCCTGAACCATTGCTGATTCAGGCTTTCTAAATATTGGCGGAACGGACGGGACTCGAACCCGCGA
>NZ_AEJZ01000279.1:0-3202 GCF_000208525.1 Escherichia sp. TW14182 | reverse complement strand
TGCCGTATCAGATTTTGCAGCCATTACCACCGGATAGAGACGGGCCAGTGAGTCTGGGCCAGCATTCCAGGTGCGACCGTTCCATTCGAACGTGAACGGCTGCGCCTCCTGTTCTGTGCGCCAGGCTTCGATTTCCTGGCGTTTGGCATCTTTTGCCGCTGCGATAAGTTCAGGCGTGACGGTGAATGGGGCGATTTCCCCCCACTTGCCGCTCTGTAACTCTTCCCAGATGCGCTGGCCTGTCATTGCGGTATCATCCTGCATGGCGGTATACGGGACGAATTCCGTTTCACCTTCAAATAACACCTCGCAGTCAACCGCACCATTTTCGAGATAATGCGCGTTTCTGATGCCTTTTACCGCTCTGATTTTCATGTTTTATTTCCTCGTTACTCGATGCGCACAAACAGGCAGATACGACCGCTTGTTCCGTAAGAGTCCCTGACCCCGGATAACGCCATATAACGCCCCGGGAAAGTGTACCCTGTAGCCCCTGCACTCGGTGTGGAACCGTAGGAGCCAGCCCCCGCAGAAGATATTGTGCACGAAAGATTAACTCCGCCCAGTTGTGACCCTGGCACCACATCACCCAGGCCAATTTTGATTTCTTTATCCCCGGAAGTTGTTCCGCGATAAACAGCAAGCACCGGAACACCCACTGCCGGGTATTTGAAATATGAGCCTGAGCCTGCTGTCCGGGACAGTAAGAACGCCAGCGAATCGCCGTCGTAAATGACAGGGCTTACTGTTGCATTCCAGTTGTTTCCACTCCAGCGGTAAGTCAGGCGATGAATACTGTGCTCACCTTCGTAATACTGGTTAAAACACAGCAGCATTTTGAATTTACGCGTTGTGTCCGATTCATCGTTATCAAAAGGCGACCACATCACATCAATGATGCCGTTAAATTTTGTGGTGCCTGCCAGTAGTGTGGAAGAGTCCGCAATACTGACCGCATAACGCCCCGGGGTGGCCTCTTTCAGCCATTCAGCAAAATCGGCCTGTCCGTCAAACGCCAGAGCGTCGGTGCTGGCAAATGCCTGACCGAATCCGTACATGCCGGACAGTGCCAGTCTGCCTGGTGTGCGGTCGCGGATATCGCTCTGGGGCTCCATCGTCGCAGCCGCTTTCAGTTCAAGCTCCGTGCGCATGGCTTCAGGCGTGTCCAGTGCCAGTAATGCGCGGGCTTTTTCTGACAGCCGCGCCAGTAAAATCCGGCCCTCTTCACTGAAATAAGGCAGCGTGTTTTCTTCCGGTATTATCTGGCTGACAGCCGTTAACACGTCATTAAGCGGCTGTTTACCTGCCAGTGCATTAGTGACCGTTGTCGCAAAGTTCGGGTCATTACCCAGCGCCGCTGCCAGCTCGTTCAGCGTGTCCAGGGCTTCAGGTGATGAGTCAACCAGCGCAGCGAGCAGTTTGCGGACAAACTCCGCATTGGCTATTTCATTACCTGCTGCATCATCCGGCGGTGTTGGTGCTGTCGGAGTTCCGGTCAGTGCCGGACTTTTCAGTGGTGCACGGGCTTCAATCAGTGCCCTGAGTGAAGCCTCATCAACCTTCAGGTTTTCCCAGCCAACCAGATAACCACCATCTGATGACACCGCGCAACGGTTATAATAAATATGACCATTAACACCGTAATAAATAATTATCTTATAGGCATACTCATCATTCGGGCTGGTTTTAGGTTGTGGCCAGATAATTTCAATAACACCGTTTGTCTGTATGCCAGGTACCACCACATTTGTGTCCGCAAATACGGTATAACGACCGGGTTTTGCTGTTTTTACCCACCTGAGAAAATCAGTCCCTGATTTAAATTCAGTTCTGTCGCTACTGGAAAATATTTTCCCGAAACCGAACATGCCAGGAATCGCCAGGCGGCCTTCGGTGCGGTCGTAAATATTCTCCTGCGCATCCTTTTGTGCTGCATTGCCAAGTTGTGGCGTCAGATTCGTCCAGGTGACCGGGGCGGAGATATTATCGCCACGAACGGTCATAAGAATCCGTCCGTCTTTTCCAAAAAACAGAACCAGCTTTGTTGCTGTCTGGCTGGTTTTGTCGCCCCAGCCATTATCCAGCCAGATAATTTCTGTTATCCCGGTGGTTTCTTCCGTTCGCGTGGAAAAGGTGTAATACCGTCCCGGGTGCAGGTTGTGAGCGGTTCTGGCTATATCCGCTATATTGCTGGCAATAATTGAACGTGCTCCGGCGTCCGTCATTCCGTAACCAAATGCACCAGGCAGCGCAACACGGCTTTCCGAGCTGTCGTAAAGGTCTGTTTGAATGTCCCTTACCGCTGCGCTTTTCAGCTCAAGCTCATTGCGCATGGTTTCCACTGTGGCCTGTGCCAGCAGTGACCGGGCTTTTTCTGACAGTGGAGACAGTGAAGCATTCCCGTCCTGATTAAAGCACAGAAGGTTATCGGCTCGCTCTTCCAGATTACTGATAGCGGTTAACACGTCGCTGAGTGGTTGTTTACCCGCCAGCGCGTTCATGATTGTTGTCGCAAACTCCGGGTCATTGCCCAGCGCCGCTGCCAGCTCGTTCAGTGTGTCCAGGGCTTCCGGGGACGAGTCAACCAGCGCGGCGAGCAGTTTGCGGACAAATGCCGCGTTCGCCATCTCCAGCCCGGTCGCATCGTCCGGCGGGGTTGGTGTGGTTGGCGTACCTGTGAACGCCGGGCTGTCCAGTGGCGCTTTTGTTTTCGTCTCGTCCATGACGGTTTTGACGGCTTTTGGCGTGGCTGCCAGTTCTTCGCTGTCGTTGTCTGTATCACTACAGAGTTGCACCAGGCCTTTTTGCGTCGTGCTGGCGCTGGTTCCTTTCAGGCCATCGACTATCCGTTGCGCCTCGTCCCTGTGCTGTTTCGCGCTCTGTTCGCTTTTTGCTGCCGCTTCGGCGCTGGCTTTTGCCTCGCCGGTCAGCGTTGCGGCATCAGCAAGTTTATCGACCGCTTTCTGGACTATCGCGTCAGCATCCTTGACAGCCTGCTCTGCGCGGGCCGCATCCTGTGTGGCAGATGATGCCAGCTGTGCCACCTGCTTTTTATCTTCGGCAACGGCTTCTGCATTCTGCTGTACGTTATCCGCCAGCGTCTGGCAGTCGCTCTTAATCTTCTGCGCATCAGCGGCATGTTGCCCGGCCTGTTGTTCGCTTTCCGCTGCCACTTCCGCGCTCTGCTGCGCCTGCGCCACCA
>NZ_AEJZ01000280.1:0-10002 GCF_000208525.1 Escherichia sp. TW14182 | reverse complement strand
TCATGCCGGATGCGGCGTGAACGCCTTATCAGGCCTACAAAACCATGCAAATTTAATATATTGCATAAGCTACGTAGGCCTGATAAGCGTAGCGCATCAGGCAGTTTTTGTGTTTATCATCAGTCTCAGGTCAGATTGAAATCTGACCTGACCACCTTACGTTAAATCACGACGCCAGCGACAATTTCTGCTGCGTATACTCGACCAGCCACTGACTTACACGAGACTGTTGCTGCGCATTCAGCCACATGCCTTGTTTCGTGCGACGCCACAGGGCATCGTCGGCGCGGCGTACCCATTCGTGGTCGACCAGATATTTCAGCTCCGCTTCGTAGAACTCATGGCCGAAATCTTCCCCAAGATCGCTTATCGTCTCTGCATTGCCGAGCAGCAGCTCGCTGTTGCTGCCGTAAGTGCGCGCGTAATGACGTGCCAGCGATTCCGTAATGAACGGATAGCGGCGGCGCAGGCGGGCGGCATAATCGTCGCGGTCGCCTTCGATGGCGCCACCTGGTAACACGCTCTCTTTCGTCCATGCCGGACCAATGCCCTGATAATACGGCGTCAGTTTTTCCAGCGCATGTTCCGCCAGTTTACGATAGGTCGTCAGCTTGCCGCCAAATACTGACAACAGCGGCGCTTTGCCGTTTTCATCATGGATATCAAGCGTGTAATCACGAGTAATAGCCTGCGGTGAGTCGGACTCATCATCACACAGCGGGCGCACGCCGGAGTAGGTCCAGACGATATCGTCCCGGCTTAACTGTTTTTTAAAGTGCGCGTTATACACTTTCAGCAGGTAATTGATTTCACTCTCTTCAATCTTCACTGCTTTTGGATCGCCTTTGTATTCCACATCGGTGGTGCCGATGATGGAAAACTCGTCCATCCACGGGATCACAAACACAATACGTTTATCTTCGTTTTGCAGAATGTAGGCCTGCTTTTGTGTATGCACGCGCGGCACGACAATATGGCTGCCTTTGATAAGACGAATGCCATAAGGCGAAGGCAGATGCATCCCGTCGTCGAAAAATTGTTTCACCCACGGGCCGGTGGCGTTAACCAGGCCGCGCGCCTGCCATGTATATTTTTTGCCGGTATCGATATCTTCCGCTTCTACAATCCACAGGCCGTTTTCGCGGCGGGCAGAAGTAGCACGAGTACGGGTAAGCACTTCGCCGCCTTTACGCACCACCATCTGGGCGTTGGCGAGTACCAGACGAGCGTCGTCGACCCAACAGTCGGAATATTCGAATCCGCGCTTAATTTCCGGCTTTAAAACTGAATTTGCGCCAAAACGCAAACCGTTTGATCCCGGCAGGCTGGTGCGTTTACCCAGATGATCGTACATAAACAGACCAATACGAATCATCCACGCCGGGCGCAGATGCGGGCGATGCGGCAGGCGAAAACGCATCGGGAAGGCGATATGCGGCGCCATCTTCAGCAGCACTTCACGTTCAGCCAGCGCCTCGCTGACCAAGCGGAATTCATAGTGCTCAAGGTAGCGCAGGCCACCGTGAATGAGTTTTGAACTGGCGGAAGAGGTCGCGCAAGCGAGATCCTGCGCCTCCAGCATCAGCACGGATAAACCGCGTCCAGCGGCATCTGCCGCGATACCAGCACCATTGATGCCGCCACCTATCACAATCAGATCTTTGGTTTCCATGCTGCCCTCGTTCACTTTCGTTAAAGCTCATAAATGTTCGTTATCGAACATATTAGCAAAGAATCGCGCTTTGGGTAACATTGAAAAAACATTTTAGAGTGATATGTATAACATTATGGCGTTTATCTGCCGCTTCGACGTAAACTGTGCGGTAAATTTGCCCACTTGTTTGTAAAGAAAGAGAGACGCATGGATCAGTTCGAATGTATTAACGTTGCCGACGCACACCAGAAGTTGCAGGAAAAAGAGGCGGTGCTGGTCGATATTCGCGATCCACAGAGTTTCGCAATGGGGCATGCGGTGCAGGCTTTCCATTTAACTAACGACACGCTTGGCGCGTTTATGCGTGATAACGACTTTGACACTCCGGTGATGGTGATGTGTTATCACGGCAATAGCAGCAAAGGCGCGGCGCAGTATCTGCTGCAACAGGGCTACGATGTGGTCTATAGCATTGATGGTGGCTTTGAAGCCTGGCAGCGTCAGTTTCCCGCAGAGGTGGCGTACGGCGCGTAACGCTTTATACTGTCCCCTTTTGTGTGGAATAAGCGACAGCAACGATGTTGATGATTACCTCTTTTGCTAACCCCCGCGTGGCGCAGGCGTTTGTTGATTACATGGCGACGCAGGGTGTTATCCTCACGATTCAACAACATAACCAAAGCGATGTCTGGCTGGCGGATGAGTCCCAGGCCGAGCGCGTGCGGGCGGAGCTGGCGCGTTTTCTCGAAAACCCGGCAGATCCGCGTTATCTGGCGGCGAGCTGGCAAGCGGGCCATACCGGCAGTGGCCTGCATTATCGCCGTTATCCTTTCTTTGCTGCCTTGCGTGAACGCGCGGGGCCGGTCACCTGGGGGATGATGATCGCCTGCGTGGTGGTGTTTATCGCTATGCAAATTATCGGCGATCAAGAAGTGATGTTATGGCTGGCCTGGCCATTCGATCCAACACTGAAATTTGAGTTCTGGCGTTACTTCACCCATGCGTTGATGCACTTCTCGCTGATGCATATCCTTTTTAACCTGCTCTGGTGGTGGTATCTCGGCGGCGCGGTGGAAAAACGTCTCGGTAGCGGTAAGCTGATTGTCATTACTCTCATTAGCGCCCTGTTAAGCGGCTATGTGCAGCAAAAATTCAGCGGGCCGTGGTTTGGCGGGCTTTCTGGCGTGGTGTATGCGCTGATGGGCTACGTCTGGCTACGCGGCGAGCGCGATCCGCAAAGTGGCATTTACCTGCAACGTGGGTTAATTATCTTTGCGCTGATCTGGATTGTCGCCGGATGGTTTGATTTGTTTGGGATGTCGATGGCGAACGGAGCACACATCGCCGGGTTAGCCGTGGGTTTAGCGATGGCTTTTGTTGATTCGCTCAATGCGCGAAAACGAAAATAATTCCAGGGATTTATAAATGAAACAAACACAACGTCACAACGGTATTATTGAACTGGTTAAACAGCAGGGTTATGTCAGCACCGAGGAGCTGGTAGAGCATTTCTCCGTCAGCCCGCAGACTATTCGCCGCGACCTCAACGAGCTGGCAGAGCAAAATCTGATCCTGCGCCATCATGGCGGTGCGGCGCTGCCTTCCAGTTCGGTTAACACGCCGTGGCACGATCGTAAAGCCACCCAGACCGAAGAAAAAGAGCGCATCGCCCGCAAAGTGGCGGAGCAAATCCCCAACGGTTCAACGCTGTTTATCGATATCGGCACCACGCCGGAAGCGGTGGCGCACGCGCTGCTCAATCACAGCAATTTGCGCATTGTCACCAATAATCTCAACGTCGCTAACACGCTGATGGTGAAAGAAGATTTCCGCATTATTCTCGCCGGTGGCGAATTACGCAGCCGCGATGGCGGGATCATTGGCGAAGCAACGCTCGATTTTATCTCCCAGTTCCGCCTCGACTTCGGCATTCTGGGGATCAGCGGCATTGACAGCGACGGCTCGTTGCTGGAGTTCGATTACCACGAAGTTCGCACCAAACGCGCCATTATTGAGAACTCGCGCCACGTCATGCTGGTTGTCGATCACTCGAAATTTGGTCGTAACGCAATGGTCAATATGGGCAGTATCAGCATGGTCGATGCCGTCTACACCGATGCCCCGCCTCCTGCGGGCGTGATGCAGGTGCTGACGGACCACCATATTCAACTGGAGCTGTGCTGATCCTGCACGGCTTCCCACGTCAGACCAAAACGCGCCAGGTATTTGCGTAGCCGATCTGCGTCATTGACGCTGGCTTTGCCCTGGCGCGAAACGTCAAAAAGCTGACGTCCGGCAGCAGAAAGCGACTTTGCCTGACGGCAGACAGCGATAACGTTTTCCAGTTGTATGCGGTCAAAGAGATCGATGTTTTCCATCTCCGCGCCCAGCAACGCTGTAAGCGCCGAAGGGCGGCTTTCCTGCCAGTTGTAGCGCAGACGGTTTATCTCATCTTCCACCACTTCCAGAGTGATGCGTCCGCTAGTGGCAAAGGTTGCCATGCGCGTAACGCTGGCAGAAAGCTCGCGAAAGTTACCGCGCCATGTCGCCTGGGGAGATGTCGCAAAGGTCAGCCAGGCACGCCGCGCTTCGGTGTTAAAACGCACGCTGTCACCGGTGAGTGAGGCGTGGCGCTCCACTTCATAATCCAGATTAGGCTCGATATCCTCCTGACGCTGGCGCAGTCCTGGTAGGGTGAAGGTCCAGAGATTGATCCGCGCGTACAGGTCTTCGCGAAATTTGCCTTCGGCAACCAGTTGGCGCAAATCGCGCACCGTTCCGGCGATAAGCTGAAAATCGCTACTCACCTGGCGATCGCTGCCAAACGGGTAAAAGGTTTTCTCTTCAATGGCTTTCAGCAGCATTGCCTGTTCGTCTGCGCCCAGCTCGCCAATCTCATCGAGAAACAACATACCGCCGTTGGCGCTGCGTAATAAACCTTCCCGCGATTCCCGCGCCCCGGTAAACGCGCCTTTCACATGACCAAACAGCGTCGACATAGCGGTATCGCCGCGCAGGGTAGCGCAGTTCACTTCTACAAACGCGCCGCTAAACTGATGCCGTGCCTGTTTTAACTCGAAGATGCGTCGCGCCAGAAACGACTTACCTGCGCCGGTCGGGCCGCTAAGCAGGATCGGTGCGCGGGATTTGATCGCCACTTTTTCGATCTGCTCAATCATGCGGTTGAAGTGGGGGTTACGCGTGGCAATGCCGGACTTAAGAAAATCAAGCGTTTGCTGGCGTTCTTCGGCAAAGCGGCTGGCGATGGCGTTATAACGGCTTAAATCGAGATCGATAATCGTCACCGCGCCTGGACTATCGGGCTGCTCTTTTTTGCGCGGAGGCGAGGTCTGCGCCAGCCGGGCGGGTAGATAACGCGCTTCTGCCAGCAGAAACCAGCAAATCTGCGCGACGTGGGTACCGGTGGTGATGTGAATTAAATAGTCTTCTTTATCAGGTTGAAAAGCGTAATGCCGGGCGAAGTCATGCAGGCAGGCGTAAACCTCTTCGAAATCCCACGGGTTATGCAGTTCAATCTCAACGCCCACTACTTCTGTTTCTGGCGAAACGCTGGTGATATCGCGTTTAAGCGTTTCAAATAGCGAGCGCGAGCGGGCGTCGTGTAACAATTCCAGCCGATCGATGACCAACGATTCTTGCTGGCATAAACAGAGCGTCGGGCGCCATTTTGACCAGCGTTGGCTACCGCGCCCGGCATAATCCAGTACGGTTCCGACAAAGCCAAAAGCCACTGTTTTACGCATCTTAGATATCCTTATAAAAGACGATATTTCATTATCGGGTAAGTGACTTTATAGAAAATCTCCGTTTACGGACTTTGTACTTTTAATTAAATAAAAACAATCAATTATAAATTTAATTTGCTGATTTAATTTTTTGGCACGACTGTTGCAATTATCAGGACATACCAACGAAAAGAGAAAAACAAAATGAATTACGAATTACTGACCACTGAAAATGCCCCGGTAAAAATGTGGACCAAAGGCGTGCCGGTAGAAGCCGATGCGCGTCAGCAACTTATTAATACGGCGAAGATGCCGTTTATTTTCAGACATATTGCGGTAATGCCTGATGTGCACCTGGGAAAAGGTTCCACCATTGGTAGCGTGATCCCAACGAAAGGGGCGATTATCCCGGCGGCGGTAGGTGTGGATATTGGCTGTGGAATGAATGCGCTGCGTACCGCGTTAACGGCGGCGGATCTGCCTGAAAACCTGGCGGAGTTGCGCCAGTCGATTGAAACTGCCGTACCACACGGGCGTACTACCGGGCGTTGTAAACGTGATAAAGGCGCATGGGAAAATCCGCCTGTTAATGTCGATGCTAAATGGGCTGAGCTGGAAGCGGGTTATCAGTGGTTAACGCAAAAATATCCGCGTTTCCTGAACACTAATAACTATAAACACCTGGGAACGCTGGGAACCGGCAACCACTTTATTGAAATCTGCCTTGATGAGTCGGATCAGGTGTGGATTATGTTGCACTCCGGTTCACGCGGAATCGGTAACGCCATCGGAACTTACTTTATCGATCTGGCGCAAAAAGAGATGCAGGAACAGCTTGAAACGTTGCCGTCGCGTGACCTAGCGTACTTTATGGAAGGTACGGAATATTTTGACGATTACCTGAAAGCCGTGGCCTGGGCGCAGCTTTTTGCCAGCCTTAACCGCGATGCAATGATGGAAAACGTAGTAACGGCGTTGCAGAGCATCACGCAGAAAACGGTAAGACTGCCGCAAACTCTGGCGATGGAAGAGATCAACTGTCACCACAACTATGTGCAAAAAGAACAGCACTTTGGCGAAGAGATCTATGTGACGCGTAAAGGCGCGGTATCTGCGCGTGCCGGGCAGTACGGAATTATTCCTGGGTCGATGGGCGCGAAAAGCTTTATCGTGCGCGGGCTGGGAAATGAAGAGTCATTTTGCTCATGCAGCCACGGTGCCGGACGCGTGATGAGCCGTACCAAAGCAAAAAAACTGTTTAGCGTGGAAGATCAGATTCGTGCCACCGCGCATGTGGAATGCCGTAAAGATGCCGAAGTGATCGACGAAATCCCGATGGCGTATAAAGATATTGATGCGGTGATGGCGGCACAAAGCGATCTGGTGGAAGTGGTTTACACCCTGCGTCAGGTAGTGTGCGTAAAAGGATAAATAATGAAAAGGATGATTGCGCTGGATGGCGCACAGGGCGAAGGCGGCGGGCAGATCCTGCGCTCGGCGCTGAGCCTGTCGATGATAACCGGTAAACCGTTCACCATCACCGGCATTCGTGCCGGGCGGGCGAAACCGGGGCTGTTGCGCCAGCATCTGACGGCGGTAAAAGCGGCGATGCAAATCAGCGATGCAACGGTTGAAGGTGTGGAGCTGGGATCGCAGCGCCTGGTCTTCCGGCCCGGCACCGTGCGCGGCGGCGATTACCGCTTTGCTATCGGCAGTGCCGGAAGTTGTATGCTGGTGCTGCAAACGGTGCTGCCCGCGCTGTGGTTTGCCGATGAGCCATCGCGTGTTGAAGTGAGCGGTGGCACCGATAACCCGTCGGCGCCGCCTGCCGATTTTATCTGCCGGGTGCTGGAACCGCTGCTGGCGCGGATGGGGATTCAGCAGCAAACAACGCTGTTGCGCCACGGTTTTTACCCTGCTGGCGGCGGTGTGGTGGCAACGGAAGTTACGCCGGTGGCATCGTTTAACACCTTGCAACTTGGTGAGCGCGGAAACATTGTGCATATGCGTGGAGAGGTGCTACTGGCTGGTGTGCCGCGCCATGTTGCTGAGCGTGAAATCGCTACGCTGGCGGGTAGTTTTTCACTGCATGAGCAGACTATTCATTCCTTGCCGCGCGAGCAGGGGCCAGGAAATACCGTCTCGCTGGAAGTCGAAAGTGAAAATATCACTGAACGCTTTTTTGTCGTCGGTGAAAAGCGCGTCAGTGCCGAAGTGGTCGCTGCCCAACTGGTGAAAGAGGTTAAACGCTACCTGGCAAGCCCGGCTGCGGTAGGGGAATATCTCGCAGACCAGTTGGTGCTGCCGATGGCGCTGGCAGGCGCGGGGGAATTTACGGTCGCCCATCCCTCATGCCATCTGCTGACCAATATCGCGGTGGTGGAGCGTTTCTTGCCAGTGCGGTTTACTCTGGCTGAAACAGATGGCGTAACGCGGGTTAGCGTTGAATGATGCAGAGAGGTAAGTCGGATCAGGTGCGTTATCCGACCAAACTCACACCCCATATCCCATCATTTTCAGCAGTTTCTGCGCGTGCTGTACCGCAGCCTGACGGTGAGCAACGCCGAGTTTTTGATACAGATTGCGGATATGCGTTTTGATGGTGGTTGCTGCCACTTCCAGTTCGCCCGCAATTTGTTCGTTACTGTAACCGGAGTAAATCAGCCCCAGTACCTGCCATTCGCGTTGGGTCAATGGGCTGGTGCGGATCAGTTCCGGCACTTCCGGGTGATTTAGCAGACGTTCGACAAAACTCTCGTCAAAGTGAGCGAACTTGTGTCGGTGATGTTGATTGATTTCCCGCAGGATACGCTGCGCGCGGTGCTGTTCCAGTTCCGGCAGCGTATTGAGTTGAATCAGCTGGCGTAACTGCTGCGCCATCGCTTCGCCTTCGATGACAAAATGACTGATAAATCCGGTGCGATTCGCCAGTTTTAATGCGTCCAGCAACACGCGCTGAGCGTCGCTTTTACGTCCGGCCTGCCAGTACAACTGATTGAGTAACAGCAGGTTGCGGTTCAGGTCGCTCATCAGCCGCAGACTGCGGGCATTTTCGTTGAGTTCTTCGAGGACAATTTCCGCAGGCTCAAACTCGCCCAGCAAAATTTGTGCACGGGCAATGTTGCGCCATTGGCCTTGCAGGAAGTGGTTGTTCGCAAACTCCGGTTTGGCCGTGTGACGCAACCAGTTGGCAGCGGCGGCTTTGTCGCCAGTCATTTGCCAGTAAATCACCCGAACTTTGTTGGCGTTAGAGATCCAGTCGCTGTGATATTTGCCATTCCCCAGCAGGTTTTCCAGGCGGTTAAGTTGGCTGCGGGCGTTATCCAGATCGCCACGAGCCAGCGAGCATTGAATTAACATTGCCAGGCACTGAAGCTGTTGCTGAGGCTGATAAGAAGATAAAACTTCGATCCCGCTACGCGCCGAGGCTTCGGCTTCATCCAGCCGTGCCCATGCCCATAACAGTTGCGCACGGATGCGTACCAGAAACTCATGCATTGGCAGCTGTTCCAGATGCTGCTCGTTGATCAGCTGGAACGCTTTTTCCTGCGTTTCCCACGCGGTTTGCAGGAATCCCTGAGCAAACAGAATTTCACTTTGCTGGATTAAACTCCATAAGGCGTAGTGCCAGACATCGTGCTGGCGTGCCATCTGTTCGGTTTGCTGCATTAACGCCAGAGAGCGGGTCAATTCGCCTTTGCAGTGCAGCACTTCACCCAGCACCGAGGTTGCCACAATGCGGCTGTAGAACCAGCCCGGAGGCAGTTCTTCCAGTGCCAGTTTTGCCAGTCGTTCGGCTTCTTCCGGATTACCATCGTTAATGGCGACCTGGGCGCGCAGAGCGTTAAATTCTGCGTGCATGGTGCCTTCCCTGATACCCTGGATCTCGTGTTCGGCTCGTGCCAGCAGGGTATTTACTTCACCGTAGCGATGCTGACTTTGCATCAACCAGGCCTGCAACAACACTAGTTGTGGATTTTCCAACAGGCTGTCCCACGGCAGGGCTTTAAGCGACTCTTCCAGCAGCGACAGTTCGCTGTGGTTGAACAAACTCCAGGCGTGATTCAGCAGAATATCGCGTAGCATCAAAGCGTCGCCTGCCGCCAGCGCATGATGAATGGCTTCGCTGGGAAAACCTTGCGCCATCCAGCTTTCTGCGGCGGCGCGGTGGATTTCCGGCAGTTCCGCCGCCAGTTCCCACTGGCAGCGTTGGCGCAGGAAGTTGCCAAACAGCGGGTGATAGCTGAACCATTCGCCAGTATCATCCATCCGTTGCAAAAACAGCCCCTGACGCTCAATCTCCTCAAGACGCATTTGCCCGTTTTCTTCGCCGGTCACGCGGGTGATTAGCGCATCATTCATCGAGCGCAAAATGGCGCTTTTTAGCAGGAAATGACGAGTGGCCAGATCAACGTTATCTAACACCTCATCGACCAGATAATCAGAAAGATGACTGGCATTGATGCCCGCCAGACGACGCGCTGATTTATGAGCTGAGTGGGTATTTTGCTTTGCTGAAAGCGCAATTAGCTGCAACGCCGTCGCCCAGCCGGACACGTCATCGCAAATCCGGCTGCTTTCTGCGGCTTCAATCGGCGATGA
>NZ_AEJZ01000281.1:0-10228 GCF_000208525.1 Escherichia sp. TW14182 | reverse complement strand
TGAACGCCTTATCCGGCCTACAAAATCTTGCAAACTCAATACATTGAAGAATTTTCGTAGGCCTGATAAGCGGAGCACATCAGGCAGTTTTGCCTTTGCCATCAGTCTTGTACGGCTTTTAATTATTCAATAGAGACATTTTCGAAGTGATGTTTTCCTAATGGATCAACCACATAGCCTTTAACTTCTTTGCGTACCGGTTCAAACACGGTGGAGTGAGCGATGATCAGTGCCGGAGCCTGATCGTGCATCACGACCTGTGCTTGTTTGTACAATTCAACACGCTTGTTGTGGTCGTCGGTAGCACGCGCCGGTTGAATCAGATCTTCAAACGGTTTGTAGCACCATTTTGAGTAGTTGGAGCCTTGTTCAGAGGCGGCGCAGCTGAACAGGGTGGCGAAGAAGTTATCCGGATCCCCGTTATCGCCAGTCCAGCCCATCATTACCGTCTGATGCTCGCCATCTTTCGCACGCTTGAGGTACTCACCCCATTCGTAGGTGACGATTTTGGCCTGCACGCCCACTTTCGCCCAGTCTGCCTGAATCATCTCCGCCATGCGGCGAGCATTCGGGTTATACGGACGTTGTACCGGCATTGCCCACAGGTCGATGGAGAAGCCTTTTTCCAGGCCCGCTTCTTTCAGCAAGGCTTTCGCTTTTTCAGGATCATAGGTGTAATCCTGAACGTCGTCGTTATAGCCCCACATGGTTGGCGGGATCAGGTTTTTCGCTGCCACGCCCGCGCCCTGATAAACCGCTTTGATTATCGCGTCTTTGTTCACCGCGTAAGTCAGTGCCTGGCGAACTTTCACGTCATCCAGTGGTTTTTTCTGCACGTTATACGAGAGATAGCCGACGTTCAGCCCCGGCATTTCCATCAGGTTGATGGATTTATCCTGCTTCATACGGGCGATATCTGCCGGGTTCGGGTACGGCATCACCTGGCATTCGTTCTTCTGCAATTTTGCGTAACGCACAGAAGCATCAGGAGTAATAGAGAAGACCAGCGTATCGATCTGCGGTTTGGTGCCCCAGTAGCCATCAAATGCTTTGTAGCGAATACGGGAATCTTTCTGGTACTGCTGTAACTGGAACGGGCCGGTGCCGATTGGGTTGAGGTCCAGTTTTTCCGGTGTACCAGCTTTCATCATCGCGTCAGCATATTCTTTTGACAGAATAGAGGCGAAGTCCATTGCCAGGTCAGCGAGGAACGGCGCTTCCGGACGCGTTAGCACGAACTGAACGGTGTTGTCGTCCACCTTCTTCACTTCGCTGATCAGCTCCGGCAAGCCCATGCCTTCGAAGTATTCGTAGCTGCCGCCAGAAACTTTATGGTACGGGTTTTGCGCGTTTTTCTGACGATCGAACGAGAACACCACGTCATCGGCATTCAGTTCGCGCGTCGGTTTGAATTCTTTATTGTCATGCCACTTCACACCTTTACGCAGATGGAAGGTATAGGTTTTACCGTCTTCGCTGATTTCCCACTTTTCAGCGAGGCCTGGAATCACTTCGGTGGTGCCGATTTTAAATTCAACCAGGCGGTTATAAAGCGGTACGGAAGAGGCGTCATAGGTGGTGCCGGAGGTAAACAGCTGCGGGTTAAACCCTTCAGGCGAACCTTCTGAGCAATAAACCAGAGTTTTAGCCTGAACACTTGCTGCAACGGTCATAGCCACCAGGCTGAGACCAAGCTTCAGCATCCCTGACTTTTTCAAGGAAATACGCATTATTCTGCTCCAATTGTGATGTTTGTTGTTTTAACCCTTTGCAGTGGGTTGTCGTTGCCTGACCTTTTTTGTTTTTTGCCCGGTCGGGTCAACGTTATGAGGTGGGGATGCCGTACTAATTAACATCAGTGTAACAGTGCGGATCCTCCATAAAATGCCCCTCGTGACCTACAATCTGTCAACAGAATGTGAAAACGTCAATACAGCCAACCGGGATTTACACCAACGGTGAGAATCCACAAACAAAGATTAAAAAAACTTCAAACCGCTATTTGCAGCAGAGAAATTTGTGCTACTCCAACATAACCAGAACAATCACCTTAATATTTCGCAACAATTGGTGATTAAGTTTTATGCTTTTAATGAAAAAAATCTGAGGAAAAGGTGGATATCTGAGCGATTAATACCATGAACGCTAAAACGCACAGCGGAAAATGCCAGCGCCAGCCATAAGTAACGCAAAAAAAAATTTAAGCAAATATAAAAAAAGACAATGGATTCTGTCACAAATCCGTTAATGGATAGTGAGATATGGGGCGCAAATTTGGCAGGGAAATGTGTGGTGTGGGGGGTGGATAAGGCGGTCGCGCCGCATCCGACAATGGGTCGGCACATTTGCCTGATGCGACGCTGGCGCGTCTTATCAGGCCTACGTCGAGTCGAACCTCCTGCCCCCGGAGGTTCTCATCCTCATAGGCTACAAATGCAAAAAAGCCTGCTCGCTGAGCAGGCTTTTCGAATTTGGTCGGTGATAGAGGATTCGAACCTCCGACCCCTTCGTCCCGAACGAAGTGCGCTACCAGGCTGCGCCAATCACCGAATGCGGGGCGCATCTTACTGCGCAGATACGCCCTCGTCAATCCCTTAATAGCAAAATGCCTTTTGATCGGCGAGAAAGTCAGCAGGCCTCTTAGTTAGCCGCTGCCTCTTTTATCTGCGGGATGTGACACCAGTTGTTGTTTTCGTTAATTCCACCATCCGGTGAAGTATAGCCAAGACAACCCATGATGGTGTCGTACAGCTCTACGTGACGGCGCGGTACTTTCATATCGGCTTCTTTTTTCAACTGCGCGAATGCCTGCGCATTGGCCGGATTTTCCAGATATTTATCTGACATCCAGACCATCATCGGCACGCGGAACTGCTCCGGCGGTGCATATTCACGTGGTGTACCATGCAAGTGCTCACGCTCGTTAATCGACTCACCGTGATCCGCCGCGTAGAACACAATTGCTTTCTTATCGCGGAATCTGTCGATCACCGAGTCGATAAAATGATCTACGTAGGTGATGGAGTTATCGTATGAGTTGATCATCGGCGCTTTTGGACATTTGCGATCAATTGCATAACACTCTGGCTTCCACTGGGCAAACTCACGTGGATAACGCTGAGTATAATTGTAGTGCGACCCTTTGGTATGCAGCACAATCAGATGCTTACCTTCTGGTTTTTTCTCCAGAGAACGTTCAATTTCATTCACCAGCAACATGTCGTCTACCGCTTTTCCACGGTTACGTGGCTCAGCCGCGATTTGCTCACGGTAGGCAATGTTGTCAGCCATGGTATTGCTGTAGAACCACATCTCGCTCTGCATGGCGTACAAATCGGAGCTAAAACCCAACTGTTTGAGAACCGCAAATACGTTCTGTTCTTTAAGAGTACGTTGAGGGTTATCTTCCGTTCCACCTTCACGCACAAACATACAGCGTAGTGATAATTTAGTCGCGGTATCGCAAGAATAACCACGATACATCACCAGGTTTTTCTCTTTTGCCAGCTTCGGCGTTGTATCACGCTCGTAGCCCAACATTCCCATATGATCCCAACGCGTGGTTTCACCAATAATGAAAATCACATAGGTGTCGTCGAGATTTTGCGTCGGGGTATAGGTGAATTTTTTCGCCGGATTCATCAGCGAACGATTGTCTGAAGATTCATCCACTTGCGCCCAGGCATACAGCCCCAACGCAGAAAGCCAGTTCGAAGGTAAATAGGAGTTCGCCAACACCCCGCCATAACTAGGCATATCCACCCCAGCCATGCGGTCGGCACGCTTTTGCGCTACATCCATCAGACGTATTGGCCCCCATACCAGCAAGCCCGCTAACAGCACAGTAAGCGCGCTACGCCAGCGTGTTTTCGGGGTACAAAGCTGACGCCAGAAGGTGTCTTGTGAGCGGTTCATCCAGATAAATAGCAACGGGATAATACTCACCAGTACAACCCATGCGATAAGCGTCCAGCCAACCACTTCTTTCGACAGGTCAATGTCGGTGGTCATCACCGAAGCGACAATCCCGTAGCCAATCATGACATTCATAAATGTCATGTAGTAGCTGGCTCCGGCAGAAATCAGCACCAGCAATGAAGCCAGCACTTTCCAGGTCGTTCTGCCAAAGAGTGAAATTAAGCGTAAAAAGAAGAAGGTTGCCAGAACCGTCCCTGCCAGTTCGATAACCGCCGAAACGCCATTAAGAAAAGTGAAGTTATGCGCGTAACCGTCAAACCGACGGAAATAGACTGCGCAATTCATAAACAAACCAATATAGACAGCGAGAAAAAAGCTTAGCTTTTGCTGCGTTATCGTTTTGATGTATCTCATGCAAACAAACCCTGGGATAAAGGGGAAAAAATATCCAGCACTCCGTTTTTGCAGTGGGAGTATCAGGAAAAAATGCAGGAGTAGTGAACGCCATCCCCTGCTCATGTCGTTAAGTAGACCACAGAGAGAAGGAAAAGTGGCAATGAAGTGAGTTTTAGCTACAGATATTTACAAAAAGCAAGTCAGAATGCAGACCAATAATTAACTGTTCTTGTAAAAAAGAGGAGTAATCTCCTCTTTTTCTGCCAAAAGTCCGAAGCTGGTTACTCATACTCCACGGAGAAATTGACCATGGCATTTGCATGTCCAGACGTTGCATTGGCGTTTACAACGACATAACTCGCTTTGTAGTTCAGTTGGGTTGTTGTTCCATTTACTGGCCACTCTATCGCCGTTCCACCAGCGACTTTCGGAATCTGTTTTGTGCCCTTGCCGTCAACAATTTGTAGGGCTATTCCCGTTGCGCCTCCGGCATCCAGAGCAAAAAGAGAGTTATCATTGGTGTCAGGAAGGCCGTCCATTGTTACTTTAGCTTTTGATATTCCGTCACAATCTTTTAATTCGATTACGAAATTTTTTTCGTTTATGACTCTTCCGACCGTGACTGGCTTCATTAACATCATTTTCCCCATGACAACTTCTAAATCAGCGGCTTCAAACTCACACCCTTTGGCCACGACTGAAAGAGAAAACGTCAGTTTTCCTGCTTCACCGAGGCTTATTTTGGCTTCAGCGCCGGGAAAATATGCCAGAGCTAAAAAGGGTAACAGGCAACGTATACTATTTCTCCACATGATGACTAATCCATATCCAGAAAGATTGTTGCAACCCCACTATATTGCCCTGCCGCTGGAGCATTTCCGGTCGTGCTGATTGGTGCTGCTTTCAGTTTAATTGTTGCATCGCGATGTTGTTGGGAATCGTTCGAACCGAGGTTTAAGTTAACACTGCTGTTGGTATCGTTAGGCCTTAAGACATTGCCGTTTGGATCCATAACCAACACACCAATGTCTGGGTTACCCATATCGATGGCACGCTCGTCAGCCTGACTTGTGTTTCCTTCAATCCTTAGAGATACCTGAATGCCATCGGTAATATTTTCACAATCGAACTGGAGGTTAATCTCTTTTTCAGTGCCTCCAACTGGAATGGTTCCTTTTTTATTTTTAAATGCCGAAGATGGGTACTCGCCGAAGGGGACATCCAATACCGTACCGGCGTCAATTTTACAGCCTTGTGTAAAGGTCAATTTTCCTGCAATACTGACCGTAGAAAGTGGATCCCTGTAT
Organism: Escherichia sp. TW14182; assembly: GCF_000208525.1. NCBI lineage: Bacteria > Pseudomonadati > Pseudomonadota > Gammaproteobacteria > Enterobacterales > Enterobacteriaceae > Escherichia > Escherichia sp. TW14182. Next base: position 4,607 of record NZ_AEJZ01000281.1, on the reverse strand, counting down.
GTATTTTTTTTCTTTGAGGCATACATTGTTGCAATAAGCGTGTAGGGAATTTCCACCTCACCCTGAACAGGCTTTGCTATATAAAATGACAGATAGCCATTACTGCCAAATTGCCCCAGATTATTACCTTTACAGTCTTGAGAAGAGTTATTTAAATTAGGGATCTGACTATTGGCCTCCGGAACGCGGAACAACACGCTTGGACCTTGAATCATGGTCATTACTTCCAGCTCATCGGTTAACCGGTAGTATTGCTCACTGTTTATTTTTCGCGTTGCCGTAGATAAGTTACTCACGACTTTAATCAGTGTATCCTTTTCCGTTTTATAAGTATCCGGACACTCACAAATAAAACTAAAAGGCTGCCCAACACCAGCCCATGAGTAAATTAATCTTAATTCAGTACCCGCTTTATTTTTGCTGGCATCCATAATATCAATATCAAAATTGACTGGGTAATCATGAACACCTGAAGTCGATGTACAGGGTCCCCAATCTGCAGCCATAACATTATTGGCCGTAAACAACATGCTTCCAACAAAAAACAGACTTGAAATTTTCATCATATTATCTATCCCTGATCATTGGCAATTTGTTGTCACAGAAATAATACCTGACGATTTTTCCTTAATCGGCAGTTCATATTTCGCAACGCATTGTTGTGAAGTATCTTTACCCCATACGATCTTCACATCCCCTTTTTTAGGCATCCCGCTGATATATAACTGCCCATCTTCACCAACAATACCGCTAATCTGTTCACTTTTATCTGAAACCAGCGTTGCAGTTGCACCAAAGGGGACGCTCACTTCATTTTGCCGAATTAATGTCATAAGAACTCGATAACCCACACGGGTATCGAAATGCGCCCGTACGACAGCTCCTCGCGTTGGCACAACTGTCTGGAATGCGCTGTTCATATCAACACTGTCATTCAACGTTTCACTGCGAATGGACACATCATTTTCACGGTAGATGCTCAGATAAGGAACGACCGCATTACCTTGCCAGTCAACACTCACACCACTATTATTTAATACTTTCGCCCCCCGGGCACCTGGTGCTGAAACTATACCAATGGTTTCACCCAAAGGTTGGGAAAGCGAGATCCCTTCACTGTGCGCTACAATGCCACCACGCAGGCTGTAGTTAGTCTGCTGGTAGTCTTTACCATAGCTGTAACCCACGCTGATATTACCGGCGCCGCCCTGGTACGACAAACTGGCATTACCGCTATTACCAACACCATTACTGGAATACCCTTCCTGAACGTTATAGCTGAGATTGCGATCTTCTAACAAAGTGCCATTGACGCCAAGCTGTTGTGTCGTACGACCATCCTGATCGGTTGTCACGCGGTAGTTACTCCATGCCCGACCAAACGGAATGGAAACATTAAATGACCACAACTGGTCGTTTTCATCCCATTCAGGGCTTTTATTCCAACTGTAAGCAATACTGTAATTAACACGTCCAATACGACCGTTGTACCCGGTAGCCAAAGAAAGGCGCTTACCGTCATCATTCCAGTAATCCTGCTGGGTCATATTGAAATAAACCGACCCATAGGTGCCCAATTGCTGTGTCAAATTACCCTGAATTTCACTACGCTTATGGTAACGGCCGTAATCGCTGTCAGCACCGCTACGCACATCTGTTGCTTCCTGGAAGGTATAAAAACCACTGGTAGAATACTTGTAACCCAATAAACGGAAATCTGTGCCGCTGGCAAAGCTTTTTGAATAAAGAAAGCGGTACGATTGTCCCTGATCGGTTGCATTATTATTTAATGTACTTTTTGCCTGAGTAATATCAACCGATATTGCACCAATAGAGCCAAAGTTTTTTCCCAATCCCAGAGCAAATGCGTTGTAATCCTTAGAAATTAATGCGCCACCATAGGTGGTCATACCAAACGGTAAACCATACATCGCATTAAACTGACCAAAGCGTGGGTTGGCGCTATCGTAATTACCAGCACGGTATTCACCAGCAGAAAGGCTATATTTGAGATGCCCTTCACGTTGGAAAATAGCGACTGAAGAGAATGGCTGAATAAATCTTTGTTCACTACCATCAGCTTCTTTAACAATTACGGTTAAATCACCGCTGTTCGCTGTGGGGTATAAATCGTTAATTTCAAACGCACCTGGCTGAACAAATGCTCGATAAATCACGTAACCATTTTGTTCAATACTGACTTCCGCGTTACTTTTCGCTATCCCTCGAACTACCGGAGCAAAACCACGTTGGCTGTCTGGCAACATTTCTTCATCAGAGGCCAGTAATGCCCCGCGCATCTGCACACTGTCAAAAATATCTGAAGGTGTTGCTGTATCACCCAATGTCAGTTGCGCTTTCAGCGGAACAATGGCCCGTGTTACATAGGTGCCAATATTGTCCCACTGCTTCTCGCCGTTACTATAGCTCCAGTTACTGTAATTTCGCAGACGCCATGCCCCAAGGTTAAGGCCGCTTCGCATACTTAAGTAGTAGCTATCGTTAGTCTGGCTAGTTTCGTTTTTATCCTGGTGATGATTACCATTTTCATCAATGTAGCGATTATAACTTTTTGTATCATGAGAACTGTTACTACCGCTGAAACTGTAATCAAGAAGCAACGCGGGCACACCATCGTCCCAGCGTGATTCAGGTACTGTACCGCGAGCAACCTGCTGCATTGCCGCCTGAGGAAAACTCATCACCAGTTTTTGTTCGCTAAAATCAAAATGACTGGTCGCCTGAGGGATAATTTCATTAAACGCCACACAGGCTTCTGCTGGTATAAGGTTAAGTACTGAAAAACTGTCTACACGAACGCCCATATCAGCCAGTTGTGTCCGGCTTAAACAAGGTATGAGAAACTCCCCCATCTCCTTTCGTTGGGATTCTGTAGCCGCCTTAAACTCCAGAGTGCGCGTTTCCATTTTTTGTTCATTGACGATTAAAGAAACGCGATATGTTCCAGGCAACTGCGCGCCATGGTCAGTTTCGTACATGGAAAGGTCAACATGCTGGTTGATCCCTGCGGTATCTTCCAGAAAACGCGGATTAAATTTTCCAGCTGTCGCAGAAAAAGAGCCTGCAACCGTAAGCGCCAATACAGATAAAGAAAAGGGCAAAGAAGTGTAAGTGCGCGAAACGACCATCCATGACATTAAGTTGGTTCCCCTGAAAACTATTAATTAATTTCGCGAGTCAGATATTCACCTGAAGAGCCAAAATCATTAATTGTATTATATTTTATTTGCGAAGCACTGTTCACACCTGCAGGCAAATTGATATTCAAAGACCCTTTTGCTGGCACCATACCGGACTTTTCAATTTCGTGTCCGTTAATAAATACATCACTGAACGTGATGTTAAAAACAGTTGGATTGTCAACTTTTATCTGTTTACCGTTTCGCGTAAAACGTAGTTCTCCTGGCGAAGATTTAATATCCCCTTTTAGACCTGCTGGGCGATAAAAAAGCTTGATGCGAGTACGAACTGCAATCTGCAAGACATTTTTCCCTTCATTTTCTTCATTTTGAGAAGGAATCGCTTTGACGTTTACCCAGTAAACAGATTCACGATCCTGAGGTAAGGACGGATTCACATTTACGATACGTAAGATGTTGTTTTTTCCTGGCTCAAGTTTGAATAATGGCGGAGTAATGATGAATGGTGTTTTTTTACTACCCGTTGCATCATCAACCCATGACTGAATAAGAAATTCTTCTGATTTATTTTTGTTTTGTACGGTTAGCGATGCTTCTTTCTTATTACCGTCATAAATCACCCGAGTAGAACTAAGCCCAACCCCACTCGCTAGTGCAGACTGCGAAATTAACACCCAAAGAGTTAACGCAATGAATTTTTTTTTCATCATTCTATCCATGAACGTTGAACACAATTGGCGGAGAATTCATCTTCGCCAATTGTGAAACTAACTATTACTCGTAAGACAGATTGAAATCAACCTGAGCATTACCATAACCAGTAGTTACAGCAGCTAAAGTAGAAACATAGTTTGCGGTGAAATAAAGAACTGTCTGACCTTTTTTCAGGTCAGTGCTGGATTCACCACTATTCATCGCAACCAGGGTGTTGCTGTTATCATAAATACCGATACCTACGCCTTTCGCCGCGCCTGCTTCGGTGCTAACAGAGATAAGTTCAGGTTTATCGGTATCACCAACGCCACTAAAGCTGACTTTCGCCTTTTTCAAAGTGGTGATATCACAATCTTCCAGCTTGATTTCGAAAGGTTTTGATGGTGATTTATCACCGACTGCAGCAAATACAGATTTTTGCACCTGACCCAGGACAACTTCCTGATTCTGAGAATCAACTGACAGTACGCAAGCTGCATCGACGATTTCACCTGTAAATTTCACAGTGCCATCACCGGAATCCGCTGCAAATACGGAACCAGAAGTTAACGCCAGTGCTGACAAGGCAAAAACAACCTTTTTCATGAATAACTCCATTTATATAGATAAATATGCTTAATGTTGTTCACACAACGGGGCGCAGATTATACAAATGGCACTAAAAAATAAAATTATTTTTACTAAATATTATTTTTTAAAATAAAAAGGAATATATATTAAATTCAGCATGTT
>NZ_AEJZ01000282.1:0-2215 GCF_000208525.1 Escherichia sp. TW14182 | reverse complement strand
CATATCAAACTGAACTGTCACTATCTGCCCGCTGACACCGACAACATGGCAGGGCAATTCACGGCCTTTAAGCTCGGCTTGCTGGTTGCCAGAACTGGTCATCATCTCCGACAGCGTTCGGAGAAACGGTAATTTTTGAGCGTTTGACATTACACACTCGCCCAGTTCTCAGCATATGCCTCAAATACCGTCACCCAGGCATCGCCATCAGCTGTCAGATACGAACCAATGTGTCTGACCGATTTCACAAGAAATTTCCCGGTGAACGTGGTCGAATTTTTTGCGATAACGCTGGGTGCCGTTGTATTAGCCATCACAATCGACGCTGCGCCTGAATATAGCCCCTCCGGGAGTTCGATCACATCGCCGCATCGTATATCTCCCCGCAACGGGCATTTAAAACTGACGGTAAAAGGGGCTATCCAGGTAGGCTGACCGACAAGTTCATAAAGCTCAATTTTCTTCGGTTTTCCCCAGTCAGCTGATGCGTTGTCGTAAACCCGTACCCTGTCGGAAAGAATGCTAATACCAACACCACAGTATTTTTCGCTGCGAATCATGGCAATCGAAGCACTACGAAGGACCATCGCTAACGAGCCAATATCTTCGTAGGTTCCCTTCCACGGCTCAGGCAAAACGAGACTGTCACTGACGGTACAATCGATCAATTTATTCGGAAATGCCTTTTTTAAAGCACGGGATATAACATCTCCCAGTTTCTCACCTGTTCTACCATCAAATTCTAAGATGAAAGGTTTTCCATCATCGGTTTTACGTATGGTGGGATTTATTACCAGATTTAATGTCTGGTTTGTGCCTATCCAGTTGGCGTAGGCAAAATAAATTTCGCCATAAATTACTTCCCCCTGTTGCAGTGGATTTGCCAAAGGTAATCCCTTAACAAATCCGGCCTTCATACGAACTAAACATCCCTGCAAATTCACGCTTTGCTCCAGCATGTCGATTGGCAGTCCGTAGATCGTCAACATCGTTCCCGCTCTGACTATATCCAGAGCGGTTACTTCAAAGTCAAATTCGACATGCAACCCACATCCTGGTGTTTCACTGGTATCAAAAGGTCCAATGGGCTTTCCATTCCGACATACAGGTGGCTTTCCAGTTTTAGGGTTAATAATTTCTAATCGATAATAACGCATTACGAAACCTCAAACTGATTAGTACTTTCGCGAAAAATGAGCTTTCCCGGAGCAAATGGAAGCGCCAGATTGATGTCGTAACCATCAGGGGAAGCAATTAGGGGGGTGTACACAATCACGTCGCCAGAACTGTCTTTCAGTTCCAGGTAGTAACGATTTGCATACAGATTAAACGGAACGCGGGCGAATGTTTCATATTCTCCGATTCTGGCCGTGAACTGAAACGGACCTCGCCCGTCCGGTTTGAAAGGAATTAACGTTGTCATAAGCCAATACCAAACTCCTGCGCAACCTGGTTCCGAATACCTGACCACGATAGCGGCCCGTCTGACGGCATCCCTTTATCAAATTTATCTAAAACGCTCGCTAGCGTTTTTACCGTTTGTTCGACAGACGACAATGGTTGCTCAAACTCAATCTGCCAGGTGTGCTGAACCTGCTTGTTCTGCTCAGAGAAACCGGATGTATCGATAAACGACCGCATCAGGCAGCGCGTGTAGATAAACGAGGGAGTCAGAACGGTGTAACAACCGCCATACTGGTTATGCATATCAAGCGCCATTTTCAGCGCCGTGAACGTCATTCCCTTCGTGGTGTAGCCACCGTCCTCCGTTGATGCCGGACGGATCATCTGCATGACTACCCGATTGGGCTTCCTGACGGTCGCATTCGCTGCCGTTACCTGGTTATAGAAATTCAGGTTACAAAGATCCTGCTGGACTAACGTTGTCCCCGCCATCGGGGTAAACGCCGCCATCGAGCGTGTGCGTATCTCGCCATGCAGCAGACCGTTCGTGATGCTTAGCCCTTCAGTCAAAACAGCAATCGGCATCACCCCACCTGGAATTTTCGACGCTATGCCGTCAACCAAAAGAATGGGCGAGACTTCAAACGCCAGTTTGAAAGCCTGTCCAAAGTAATTAAGTGACATGGTTTACCCCGGAATTTGTTGCATCCCAGCCAGTTGAGCCGAAATATCCGAACCTGGTTTTTGAAGAACTTCAAGCTGAATAAGGGCTCTCCCGCCTGGATTACTGGCAAGTACCTGCTGGGCATTT
>NZ_AEJZ01000283.1:0-1257 GCF_000208525.1 Escherichia sp. TW14182 | reverse complement strand
CGTCACCTGGAGGCACCAGGCACCGCATCAACAAAGTTCATTTGTAAAAATGGAGATAATTATGATTGCACATCACTTCGGAACTGATGAAATACCACGTCAGTGTGTGACTCCTGGCGATTATGTTCTTCATGAAGGCCGGACATATATTGCCTCGGCAAACAATATTAAAAAGCGAAAACTATATATTCGTAACCTGACCACAAAAACATTCATTACTGACCGCATGATTAAAGTCTTCCTCGGTCGTGATGGTTTACCTGTAAAGGCGGAGTCATGGTGATGACTAAGAAAATAAAATGTGCTTACCACCTTTGCAAAAAAGACGTTGAAGAAAGCAAAGCTATTGAAAGAATGCTTCACTTCATGCACGGGATTTTATCAAAAGACGAACCGAGAAAATATTGCAGTGAAGCTTGTGCCGAAAAAGACCAGATGGCACATGAACTTTAATTAATTGACTATTCGAAAGTGAATTTATGCCAGCAATGGCAGGGATTCTATCAATCTTAAAAAAGGAAACAGAAATGAGCATTATTGAATGTGAAATTGAACTTAATGTCATTAACGATTCTCTCGCCGAATTCAAATGTGGGAATACATTACATGGTTTCATTCAGATTTCCCAAAAAGAAAACGTTACGGTAATTATTGATGGCGGTTACGTTCTGGGAACATTTGATTGTTATGTGTGTGCTATTAAAGAAGTCGCATTACTCGCAGCTCGTATTGAAGAGGCTGACAAGAAATACGGCATCAGTTATCAACGACAGAAAGAACTCTCAGGCATCGCATCATCAGTTCATTTCTTTTATGCAATCTGAATATGATTTGAGGTTAAAAAACAATGAGCACCGATAAACAAGTTTACCCACTGTATTACGAAGCAAAAAATGACAAAGTAAGAAAACGTCTCGGTATTAAAGGCGGTTTTTACTGGGCTGAAGCGAAAAAATTATCCATTGCCATCTCCCGTGGTGCTGTTGCGATTGACGATGCTGGATACGATGAAGATGACTTCAAAAAACCTGTTCGCGTCCATTTACCCGTTGTTAATGACCTCCCGCCAGAAGGCGTATTTGATACGGAATTCTGCAACCGTTACGAAAAAGGCGGGGAAGATGGCATCACAATGGTATTTATCGCGCCCTCACCCTCTGTTCAGGACAAACCAGCCAGCACTGACAATACCAACGTCAACGGTGAAGACATGACTGAGATTGAGGAGAATATGCTCCTGCCAGTTTCAGGTCAGAT
>NZ_AEJZ01000284.1:0-9742 GCF_000208525.1 Escherichia sp. TW14182 | reverse complement strand
CCATGTGAGTCACTTTAAACATGGTTTCAGAGATGGAGCGGAACACGGTCACCAGCGGTTCACGATGCGTCGCGGGCAGGGAGGAAAGCCCCAGACCAAACAGCACCGAGAAGAAGATGATCGGCAGCATTTCGCCTTTCGCCATCGACGCCACAATGTTCGTCGGCACCAGCGACAAAATCGTGCCCATAATGCCGTGGGAACTGCTTTGTACCGCTTCCGTAGTGCTCTGATATTTCGAGATATCGACGGTCGCCAGCTGCGACATATCCACCCCGGCACCGGGCTGGAAGACGTTTGCCAGAGTGATCCCCAGAATGATGGCGACGGTGGTGATCACTTCAAAGTAGATAATGGTTTTCGCGCCAATACGCCCAAGCTGTTTGGCATCACCAACACCCGCGATACCTACCACCAGCGTGGAGATCACAATCGGCACAACAATCATTTTGATCAGGTGGATGAAGATATCACCCGCCGGAGAGAGCAAATTGACGACCAGCCATTCGCGACTGTCGCTATGGTAGTGCAGGTAGCTTCCCAGGAGAATGCCCAGCACCATAGCAAACAGAATCTGCCAGGCCAGGCTGAATTTTATATTTTTCATATGAATGACTTCCTCAATGGAGCACCGTTCCCCGTTCAGAAACGCGAGAACGTGACATACTGCCAGGGCATGAATTGTGTTGCGTTGGTTTGTAGATTTTTTTAACGCTTATGATCAGTATCATTTGCGCGGTATGTTGCGCAACCCTTTAACAACAGAGCTTTTCGCTGCATTAATGCATAATAACGCGAGTTTATGACAGGTTATATGAATAACCATTTGTTATAGAAAGATTTTTATTTGTTTAATCTGCAATAATCGTTAATGGTGATTATTTTTTACATGTATTCATTCGATTATTTTTTATGCAGCTCAATGACATAATCTTCATCACCAGATGATTAATCCGATCTCCGCTGCAACAGTTTCGCCATATTAATCGACTCGACCAACTGTGTCCGGTTGACCCTGGGTGAATTGAGATCCATCACTTTTTGCCATAGTTCGATGGCCTGCGCGTAATTCGCCTGCATAAAAGCATCGGAAGCCAGCAGCATCAGGGCGGTAATTTCGTTTTCGTCCAGCGCGAGGGCTTTGTCGATCATTGCGCGAGTCTGGGCGGTCATATGCTGGCTGGCCTGGTAATAAAGCACCGTCGCCAGCGCCGCATACAGTTCAGCGTTCTCACCACGTAGTTGCAACGCCTGACGGTATGCCAGCAGCGAATTACTGTAATCGTTTTGCCACAGGTAATACTCGCCCAGTAACGCCCATTGTTCGCTGTTTTGTGGATTAGCGCGGATTTTATCCTGCAATACCTGAAGCTGCGCTTCCGGGGTTTGCTGGCTGGCAAACTGATGTAGCGGATCGCGCTGACGCTGATACTCCGCACGTACCGCCTGCCATTTTGGGCTTAACAGATAACTGCCGACACAGAGAAATAGCATCAAAATCGTGAGTATTGTCAGCATTTTCACCGGTATTTTGGGCTGTTTCATCGCTTCGCCCTCACTCGCCAGAGGATCAGTGCCATCAGCAGTAACAACACCACAGGCAGCGCCCACAACACCAGCGTCTGACCCGTTAACGGTGGGTTATAGCGAACAAAATCTCCGTAGCGTTCGGTCATCCAGCCAATGATTTCGACTTCGTTCTTCCCCTCCGCCACCATGCTGTAAACCTGATGGCGCATACTGACTGCCACCGGCGCGTTGGATTCCAGTAAGTTCTGATTTTGGCACTGCGGACAACGTAACTGGCTGGCAATATTTAACGCCTGTTGCTGTTGTTGCGGACTGGCGAATTGCCAGGTGTCTACAACCTGAGCGCGCGCAAAACAGGTAAATAACAGCAGTAGCGTGAGAAGTCCTTTATTCATCGCGCTTCCTCCCCCGCCATCCGCTTAACAATGCGCCCGCAATCATCAACAATCCTCCCCCCCAAATCCAGCGCACACCACTTTGTACATACAAACGAAATGCATAGCGATCCGCTCCGGTTTTTTCACCCATGACCGCATACCAGTCATGGATGCCGTTCCAGCGAATTGACGGCTCCATCATTTGCTGACGACGTGCTTCGTAAAAACGCCGCTCCGGTGTCAGTTCACCAATGCGTTGCTGATGGTCAAATAACGCCACTATCGCTTTTTCGCTGGTGTAATTACCTTTGGCTTGTAGATCGAGGCGCTCAAAACGGAAGGTGTATCCTGCCAGCGTCACCTGCTGACCCGGCTGTAAATTCAGGCTGATCTCCTGACGGCTGACGCTGGAGACCACGATCCCGGCGGCAAATAACAGCACGCCCGCATGAGCTACCAGCGCCGGAAGCTGCGCGCGTTTGCCAGAGACAAACGTCGCCAGCACAATCACCACCAGCATCAACAGACCAAACGGTAACGTCGCGCGGTTAAAATACGGCGCGCCAACGGAGAGGCGTCCCCAGCCCAGCAGGCCGTAAATCATAGGATAAAGCGTTCCCACCAGCACGATCAGTAGCACTGCGCAAAACAGCAACAGCGTAGCGAGGATTAACATTTCCCACGATAACACCGAAAAACGCACCACCGGGCCACCGTCCCGCGCTCGCCAGCCATACAGAGCCAAAGACGCAAGGCTAATCAGTGCAAACAGGCTGAACAACGGCACGGCGCGGACGTTATCCAGCGCGAACGCATGAACCGAAACCAGAATGCCAGAACGGACAATTAAGGTGCCCAGCAGCGACAGCATCAGAGTAACTATCGCCAGTAACAGCGACCAGTGGCAGAAAATCCCCCGCTGGCGTGTCAGGGACAAACTGTGCAGCAGCGCAGTGGCAGAAAGCCAGGGTAATAAAGAGGCGTTTTCCACCGGATCCCAGAACCACCAGCCGCCCCAGCCCAGTTCGCAGTAGGCCCACCAGGAACCGAGGATGATCCCCGCAGTTAATGCACTCCAGCCAGGTAACGCCCAGCGCCAGCAAATTCGGGCGCTGGCCGCATCAAACTCGCCGCGCAGTAGACTCGCCAGCGCCACACTCGCCGCCACCATCAAACCGCCATAGCCGAGATAGAGCAGCGGCGGATGGAAGATAAGACCGGGATGTTGCAGCATCGGATTGAGATCGCGGCCTTCGATTGCTGGCGGAAATATCCGTACAAAGGGATCGGACCACAGCACCACAAACAGTAGCAGCGCGGCGAGCATGAGAGATAAAACGGCTAACGTCAGCGGAAATAACGGATCGGTTTGCTGCCGATAATGCCAGGCAAACAGCGCGCTCCAGGCGGAAAGTAGCAGCACCCAAAGCAGCAACGAACCTTCATGGCCGCCCCACACCGCCGCCAGTTTAAGTTCCCACGACAGCAGGCTATAGCTATGTTGGGCGACATAAATGACCGAGAAATCGCTGATGAGAAAACAATACGTCAGTACGCCAAAGGCGAGCAGCAGGAGCGCGAACTGCGCCAGAATGCCGATGCAAGTGAGCCGCATCATGGCAGGCCAGCGCAACCGCACTCCCGCAAAGGCCGTCAACGGGGTCAACACGTTGACCCCAAGACTTAACAACAACGCCAGAAAACCGACTTCAGGAAGGAATACGTCCAGAAACCACCTCTTTTCTGGTTTACGCCACCGTCAACTGTCCGGCGTAGAGAATGAAAAAACGCAGCATCAACACACCGACCAGGCTGGCTCCACACGCCGCCAGCACGGCAGAAATGCCGGAACTGCGATTGACCCACGGTTTGAGCAACATTGGCACAATCAGCCCCAGCCCGGCGACACCAAGCCAGAACCACCACGTCCAGAAACCGCCGCCCAACGCCGCCACCAGCGCACGAACTTTACCGTCATCGCCCAGCGCCAGGCCGACGAAAAACGCCACCAGCAGGAAGATTTCACCCCATACCACAGGGATTTCCATACGGTGAACAAAGTGCGCTTCCGTGGAATGCGGATTACTGCGCTGGCGTATCGCCATGGCGATCAGCGCCACCGCCGCACCGGACGAGATGCCGGAGAACAGGAACAGCACCGGCAGGATCGGGTTATTGAGAAACGGATACGATTTCAGCGCCGACAGCAGAAAGCCAGTATAAGCCCCCAGCAGCACCGCCAGCACCAGCATCAGCGTTTCCAGTCCGCGATGAACGGGTGACAGCAGGTTCAGAACCTTTTGCACGATCCCCAGCTTCGGCAACCAGCGTTGTTGCAGGGCAAGCAAATCGTGTTCAAAGATTTTCGCCAGCCACAGCACCAGCACCACCATGTAGAGCTGAAACAGCATTACCCCCATCGACATCACCGAGGTAAAACTGTAGTGGAACATCAGCTTCCAGAAGGTCCACGGTCTCGTCAGGTGGAAGACGAGGATCAACAGACCGAGGATCACCGCGCCGGGCCCGACAATCAGCGTGGTACGCAGCAACGTACTGTCTGCGCCGCCCGCCTGCGGGTAGAAGCGACGCAGCAACACCGCCAGCGTCACCAGCCCGGCAGAAATCCCCACCAAAAACAGATAGATGGCAATCGGCCAGTCCCACACCAGTGATTCAAAATGAAATGCGGAAGCCTGCGTCATTGACTCACCTCCCCGTATTTAAACGGTACGCGGTACAGCTTCGGTTTGGTTCCCAGCGCCAGCTTGTAGCGGTAAGTGGGCTTCTGGCTCAGCAGTTGCGAAATCTCACTGTTAGGATCGTCCAGATTGCCAAACGTCAGCGCCTTCGTCGGACAGGCCTCGACGCACGCGGGCAGCTTACCGGCCTGTAAATTGGTCTTACGGCAGAAATCACATTTGTCCGCCGTCTTTGTGACCGGATGGATAAAGCGCACGCGGTACGGACAGGCGGCGATGCAGTACTGACAACCGACGCAGAGATCCGGATTAACATCGACAATCCCGCTGGCGGCATCGCGAAAAGACGCGCCGGTCGGGCAGACGTCAACGCAAGGCGCATGGTCGCAGTGCTGGCAAGACTTACGGAAGAAGCGATATTTCACATCAGGAAATTCGCCCAGTGGCTCGCTACGAATAATCGTCAGGCGCGAGACACCTTCCGGCACCTTGTTTACTTCCCGACAAGCATCCATACAGGCGGTACAGCCGATGCATAACGACTCGTCATGCACCATGCCGTAACGCACGCCATTGATATTCAACGTTTTCGCCACCACGCGTCCTGCGGTGCCGCTGACGGCTGCCAGCACGCCGACGCCGGTGAGAAACTGGCGACGAGACCAGGTCATGGCTGCTCCTTAAGCAACGGAACAGACGCCGGGTTAAAGTTCGGATTGGTGCGCTGATCGCTGTGGCAATCGACGCAAATCTTAATCCGTCCTTTGTCACTTAACGTCTGCATCGTATCTTGCTGTGGATGCAGGGAATGGCAGCTGGCGCACGCCACTTTAGTCACGTGGACATCGTGCGGCCAGAACGCTTTTTGCAACTGTTCCGGCAGATGGCAGGACATACAAACACTGTTCTGCTCACCAACGTTGTACATCGGCTCGTTAAAGCGCATCACATCTTTCACCCCTTCGCGGTGTTGCGGTGACGGCTGGCCGTGACAGTTGGTGCAGGTAACCGGCAATTTATTATTCGGGTTGATAACGGAAGCATGTTTGCCATGCATACCTTCGGTGTCTGGCTTATGACAGTCCAGACAGGCGGCATCCGGGTTACGCTGCTGGGTAACTTCGTAGCGATCTTCCGATGCCTGCGCCGCAGGGGTAGCGGTAATTCCGTTCAGGCTCCACAACAGGCCCGACGCCAGCACCCCGGCAGTTAATAACGAACGTAATACGCTCATATTCACTCCATTGTGTTTTCCGCCCCTTGCGAGGCGGAACGGGGGTTATTGGCTTAACAGACCGTTTTTACGTGCCTGTTCTTCCCACTGCGGGATCACCGTTTTGATGAAGTCCTGCTTCTCGGCCTTGATTTGTTCCATGTTCAGGCCAATGGCCTGCTGGGCTTTCTCTTTGGTCGAGATATCCGGGATCTGGATTTCATGGGTGATGCCTTTGGTCGCCAGCAAACGCGCCAGTTTGGTACGCGCATTCGCCGCTTTATCCATCGCCGTGCCAAGCATCCGCAGACCTTCTTCCGGCGCGTGCATATGAATGCCGTGGGAAGCGATCGCCAGATCCCAACGCCACTGAGCATGACGGATATCGTCCTGAATCGGCTTCATTTCGGCTTCCGTCGCGCCAGCATCCAGCGCCGCTTTCGCTTCGAAGTGGGCGTGAACCAGTTGATCTTCGACCTTGATTTTCAGGTCGTTAATCGACTGTTTACGCTCCGCGACCACTTTTTGCAGCGTGGCTTTGTCCTGGGTATGGCAGTTCGCACAAGTCTGGGCGAAGTTATCAAACGGATTGCCAATTTTATGGTCGGTGTAGAGTTTGCCTTCGGCGTTCTGCACTTTTGGCATATGGCAGTCGATACAGGTCACGTTGTTTTTACCGTGAATGCCCGCTGTCCAGGTTTCATATTCCGGGTGCTGCGCTTTCAGCATTGGCGTTTTCGACAGGGAGTTAGTCCAGTCAGAGAAGGCAATTTTGTCGTAATACTGCTCCATATTTTCGACTTTCATGCCGTCATCCCACGGGAATTTAACCGCTTTGTTTTTGCCGTCGAAGTAATACTCCACATGGCACTGACCGCAAACCATCGATTGCTGGTCGAAACGTCCGGCTTTCTCAAAAGGTTTACCAATGGCGTCCATCGCGCGAGCCGCATACGGACGGGAAAGGGTTAACTCCGGCTTTCCTTTGGCGAACTCTGGTGAGGCAGTGTTATGGCAATCGGCACAACCTAAATTGTTGACGATTTCCGGGCCGCCGCGCGCCCATTTACCGTGGAAGTAGCCATCTTCACCGTCTTTCTGGATCAGACGCGCCACATCCGGGCTTTTACAACTCCAGCATGCCATCGGTAGCGGACCATCTTCAGCGTTTTTCGGCGCACCGGTACGCAACGTTTCACGTACATCGGTCACAGCAAAGGCATGTCCACGCGGCTTGTTGTAATCGCGTGAGAAGGGATACCCCGCCCACAGGATCACCAGACGTGGATCTTCCGCCAGTGCGTCAACACGCTCTGATTGTTCCGAGGTGGCTTTCCAGGAGAGATATTGATCGGGGTGCTGCGGGGCAAAGGTTTCATTCTTCGCTTCCACAGTTACAGGTTTCGCGGGAGCGGCCGTTTGTTCAGCGTGAACAGAAGTGAAAAAGAAAAAAGGAATCAATAAGCTGAAGATACGGCGTGCGTTTATTTTTATCCTTGTCATAGGGGCTTCATCCAAATTTTGCCATTGAGGAAATGGCAGTTTTTATTGTTTTTTCATAACAGTAACCGCACATACACTGTTATGACATTGCTCGCCCCTATGTGTAACAAATAACCACACTCAGAATGTTGTCTTTAATCAATTGTAAGTGCATGTAAAATACCACTTTAGAGTTAGTCGGTATCTTCCTCTTTTTCAACAGCATGCATAACTGCATGTTCCTCAAAGAATTAATCAACTTTTGCTGGTGTCCTTCAAAAATTACCCTGCCGTTTATTTGCACAATTCTACTTTTGCGTGATCTGTCGCCCAAATACTAAACAAAACTGCCAATACCCCTACATTTAACGCTTATGCCACATATTATTAACATCCTACAAGGAGAACAAAAGCATGAGTCAAATTCACAAACACACCATTCCTGCCAACATCGCAGACCGTTGCCTGATAAACCCTCAGCAGTACGAAGCGATGTATCAACAATCTATTAACGCACCAGATACCTTCTGGGGCGAACAGGGAAAAATTCTCGACTGGATCAAACCCTACCAGAAGGTGAAAAACACCTCCTTTGCCCCGGGTAATGTGTCCATTAAATGGTACGAGGACGGCACGCTAAATCTGGCGGCCAACTGCCTCGACCGCCATCTGCAAGAAAACGGCGATCGCACCGCTATCATCTGGGAAGGCGATGACGCCAGCCAGAGCAAACATATCAGCTATAAAGAGCTGCACCGCGACGTCTGCCGCTTCGCCAATACCCTGCTTGAGCTGGGCATTAAAAAAGGTGATGTGGTGGCGATTTATATGCCGATGGTGCCGGAAGCCGCAGTCGCGATGTTGGCCTGCGCCCGCATTGGTGCGGTGCATTCGGTGATTTTCGGCGGCTTCTCGCCGGAAGCCGTTGCCGGACGTATTATCGATTCCAACTCACGATTGGTGATCACTTCCGACGAAGGTGTACGCGCTGGACGCAGCATTCCGCTGAAGAAAAACGTCGATGACGCGCTGAAAAATCCGAACGTCACCAGCATTGAACATGTGGTTGTACTGAAGCGTACTGGCGGGAAAATCGACTGGCAGGAAGGGCGCGACCTGTGGTGGCACGACCGGGTTGAGCAAGCGAGCGATCAGCACCAGCCGGAAGAAGTAAACGCCGAAGATCCGTTGTTTATTCTCTACACCTCCGGTTCTACCGGTAAGCCGAAAGGCGTGCTGCACACTACCGGCGGTTATCTGGTATACGCGGCGCTGACCTTTAAATATGTCTTTGATTATCATCCGGGCGATATCTACTGGTGCACCGCCGATGTGGGCTGGGTTACCGGACACAGTTACTTGCTGTATGGTCCGCTGGCCTGCGGGGCAACCACGCTGATGTTTGAAGGCGTACCGAACTGGCCGACGCCTGCCCGTATGGCACAGGTGGTGGATAAGCATCAGGTCAATATTCTCTATACCGCACCCACGGCGATTCGCGCACTGATGGCGGAAGGCGATAAAGCGATTGAAGGCACCGATCGTTCGTCGCTACGCATTCTTGGTTCTGTGGGCGAGCCAATTAACCCGGAAGCGTGGGAGTGGTACTGGAAGAAGATCGGCAACGAGAAATGTCCGGTGGTCGATACTTGGTGGCAGACCGAAACCGGCGGTTTCATGATTACCCCACTGCCTGGCGCTACCGAGCTGAAAGCCGGTTCGGCAACACGTCCGTTCTTCGGCGTGCAACCGGCGCTGGTCGATAACGAAGGTAACCCGCTGGAAGGCGCTACCGAAGGCAGCCTGGTGATCACCGACTCCTGGCCGGGTCAGGCGCGCACGCTGTTTGGCGATCACGAGCGTTTTGAACAGACCTACTTTTCCACCTTCAAAAATATGTATTTCAGTGGCGATGGCGCGCGTCGTGACGAAGATGGCTATTACTGGATCACCGGGCGCGTGGACGACGTGTTGAACGTCTCCGGTCACCGTCTGGGGACAGCGGAGATTGAGTCGGCGCTGGTGGCGCATCCGAAGATAGCCGAAGCCGCTGTCGTCGGTATTCCGCACAATATTAAAGGTCAGGCGATCTACGCCTACGTCACGCTTAATCACGGGGAGGAACCGTCACCAGAACTGTACGCAGAAGTCCGCAACTGGGTGCGTAAAGAGATTGGCCCGCTGGCAACGCCAGACGTGCTGCACTGGACCGACTCCCTGCCTAAAACCCGCTCCGGCAAAATTATGCGCCGTATTCTGCGCAAAATTGCGGCGGGCGATACCAGCAACCTGGGCGATACCTCGACGCTTGCCGATCCTGGCGTAGTCGAGAAGCTGCTTGAAGAGAAGCAGGCTATCGCAATGCCGTCGTAACCCACAATTGCCGGATGCGAGTCGGTAACGGTTTGTAGGCCTGATAAGACGCGACAGCGTCGCAT
>NZ_AEJZ01000285.1:0-6984 GCF_000208525.1 Escherichia sp. TW14182 | reverse complement strand
TGCCGGATGCGGCGTGAACGCCTTATCCGGACTACCGGACTGCGCCGTCGTCACTATCAAAAATCCGCTGGCGCCTTAAACGTCATACTATTGCCATATGCCGGATGGGTAATCGTCAACATCTCTGCATGTAGCAGCAAACGCGGTGCCATCGCCCTGGCTTCTGGTGAAGCATAAAAACGATCGCCGAGAATCGGATGCCCCAGCGCCAGCATATGCACACGTAGCTGATGCGAACGTCCGGTAATCGGCTTTAACACCACTCTTGCCGTGTTATCCGCCGCATAATCCACGACTTCATATTCTGTCTGCGCAGGCTTACCCGTTTCGTAACAGACTTTTTGTTTCGGGCGGTTTGGCCAGTCGCAAATCAACGGCAGATCCACCAGACCTTCCGCAGGGGATGGATGCCCCCAGACGCGAGCCACATACTGTTTTTTCGGCTCGCGCTCGCGGAACTGGCGTTTTAATTCCCGCTCCGCAGCTTTAGTCAGCGCCACTACAATCACGCCGCTGGTGGCCATATCCAGACGATGCACCGATTCCGCCTGCGGATAATCGCGCTGAATGCGCGTCATCACGCTGTCTTTGTGCTCTTCCAGACGTCCCGGCACAGACAACAAACCGCTCGGCTTGTTGACCACCATAATGTGATCATCCTGATACAGGACAACCAGCCAGGGTTCCTGCGGCGGATTGTAGTTTTCCATCCCCATCTTCGGCTCCGTTACTGATGCGTCACAACGATTAAACGCAGGGCATCCAGACGCCAGCCTGCCTGATCCAGACTTTCCATTACCTGCTGACGGTTGCTTTCAATGGCGGCCAGTTCGTCGTCACGAATGTTCGGGTTCACTGCGCGCAGTGCTTCCAGACGCGACAGTTCCGCAGACAGTTTTTCGTCAGCTTCGTTACGCGCCGCATCGATCAGTGCACGGGCAGACTTCTCAATCTGCGCTTCACCCAGTTGCAGGATAGCGTGAACCTCTTGCTGTACGGCGTTAACCAGCTTGCTACCGGTGTGGCGATTCACTGCGTTAAGTTGACGGTTAAAGGTTTCAAACTCTACCTGTGCCGCCAGGTTGTTGCCGTTTTTATCCAACAGCATACGTACCGGCGTCGGCGGCAGGAAGCGGTTGAGCTGCAACTGCTTCGGCGCTTGTGCTTCAACCACGTAAATCAGTTCCACCAACAGCGTACCTACCGGCAACGCTTTGTTTTTCAACAGTGAAATCGTGCTGCTACCAGTATCGCCAGAAAGGATCAGATCCAGACCGTTGCGGATCAGCGGATGCTCCCAGGTAATAAACTGTGCATCTTCACGCGCCAGCGCCACTTCACGATCAAAGGTGATGGTGATGCCATCTTCCGACAGGCCTGGGAAGTCCGGCACCAGCATATGATCGGACGGCGTCAGCACGATCATGTTGTCGCCGCGATCGTCCTGATTAATACCGATAATATCGAACAGGTTCATGGCGAAGGCGATCAGGTTGGTATCGTCATCCTGCTCTTCAATGCTTTCTGCCAGTGCCTGGGCTTTTTCGCCACCGTTGGAGTGGATCTCCAGCAGGCGGTCACGACCCTGCTCCAGTTGTGCTTTCAGGGCTTCGTGTTGCTCGCGGCAGTTTTTGATCAGATCGTCAAAGCCTTCGGTTTGATCGGGTGAAGCCAGGTAGTTAATCAGATCGTTGTACACGCTATCGTAGATAGTACGTCCGGTCGGGCAGGTGTGCTCGAACGCATCCAGACCTTCGTGATACCAGCGCACCAGCACCGACTGAGCGGTTTTTTCCAGATAAGGTACGTGGATCTGAATATCGTGCGCCTGACCGATACGATCCAGACGACCAATACGCTGCTCCAGCAGGTCTGGGTTGAACGGTAGATCGAACATTACCATGTGGCTGGCGAACTGGAAGTTACGTCCTTCAGAACCGATTTCCGAGCACAGCAGCACCTGTGCGCCGGTATCTTCTTCGGCGAACCAGGCGGCTGCGCGGTCACGTTCGATAATCGACATGCCTTCGTGGAACACCGCTGCGCGAATACCTTCACGTTCGCGAAGCACCTGCTCTAGTTGCAGCGCGGTGGCGGCTTTGGCGCAGATCACCAACACTTTCTGTGAGCGATGACTGGTCAGATAGCCCATCAGCCACTCAACGCGCGGATCAAAGTTCCACCAGGTGGCGTTATCGCCTTCAAATTCCTGATAAATACGCTCCGGATAGAGCATATCGCGGGCGCGGTCTTCCGCACTTTTACGTGCGCCCATAATGCCGGACACTTTAATAGCCGTCTGATACTGCGTCGGCAGCGGCAGCTTAATGGTGTGCAGCTCGCGTTTCGGGAAGCCTTTTACGCCGTTACGGGTGTTACGGAACAGCACGCGGCTGGTGCCGTGGCGATCCATCAGCATCGAAACCAGTTCCTGACGGGCGCTCTGGGCATCTTCGCTGTCGCTGTTTGCTGCTTGCAACAGCGGCTCGATATCCTGTTCGCCGATCATCTCACCGAGCATGTTCAGTTCGTCATTGCTCAGTTTGTTACCTGCCAGCAGCATGGCAACGGCGTCCGCAACCGGACGATAATTTTTCTGCTCTTCAACGAATTGCGCAAAATCGTGGAAACGGTTCGGGTCCAGCAGACGTAGACGGGCGAAGTGGCTTTCCATCCCCAGCTGTTCCGGGGTTGCGGTCAGCAGCAGAACGCCCGGCACATGCTCTGCCAGTTGTTCAATGGCCTGATATTCACGGCTCGGTGCATCCTCGCTCCACACCAGGTGATGCGCTTCATCGACTACCAGCAGATCCCACTCGGCTTCACAGAGATGTTCCAGACGCTGTTTGCTGCGGCGGGCAAAATCCAGCGAGCAAATCACCAGCTGTTCGGTGTCGAACGGGTTGTAGGCATCGTGCTGGGCTTCGGCGTAACGCTCATCATCAAACAGGGCAAAGCGCAGGTTGAAACGGCGCAGCATTTCTACCAGCCACTGATGCTGTAAGGTTTCCGGGACGATAATCAGCACACGTTCAGCAGCGCCAGAGAGCAACTGCTGATGCAGGATCATCCCAGCTTCAATGGTTTTCCCTAAACCCACTTCGTCAGCCAGCAGGACGCGCGGCGCGTGGCGGCGACCAACATCATGAGCGATGTTGAGCTGGTGCGGGATCAGACTGGTACGCTGACCGCGCAGGCCGCTGTACGGCATACGGAACTGTTCGCTGGAATACTTACGCGCGCGATAACGCAGCGCAAAGCGGTCCATACGGTCAATCTGCCCGGCAAACAGACGGTCCTGCGGTTTGCTGAACACCAGTTTGCTATCAAGGAAAACTTCACGCAGGGCTACGCCGGACTCTTCAGTATCCAGGCGAGTACCGATATAGGTCAGCAAGCCATTTTCTTCTTTTACTTCTTCGACTTGCATCTGCCAGCCATCGTGGCTGGTAATGGTATCACCAGGGTTGAACATCACGCGGGTCACGGGGGAATCACTGCGTGCGTACAGACGGTTTTCACCCGTAGATGGGAAAAGCAGAGTGACAGTTCGCGCATCCACCGCGACAACGGTTCCAAGTCCCAATTCGCTTTCTGTATCGCTGATCCAGCGTTGACCAAGTGTAAAAGGCATATGTGTTCGGCTCTATATCTTTAATTGCAGGCAATAACTACCCGCTACCGGGCTTATGTGGTAGTGGCGTTATTCAGGTCCAGGAATGGAAAGGGCGCTATGGTACTGGATGGCAAAGGATTCGTCACGCATCAAAATGGTATCTGACGAACTCTTTTTTTTGCTCAAAATAGCCCAAGTTGCCCGGTCATAAGTGTAGCAAAATTATCCTCAATAAAAGGGAGTATTCCTTCCGCCACCGGTTGAAGCTGGCGAGTCAGATAGTGTTCGTAATCCAGCGGTGAACGTTGATAGTCCAGCGGTTCCGGGCCGTTAGTGGTCCAGACATATTTAATGGTGCCACGGTTCTGATATTGCAAAGGACGACCACGCTTTTGGTTTTCTTCATCGGCAAGGCGTGCGGCGCGTACATGAGGCGGCACATTACGCTGATATTCGCTCAGCGGACGTCGAAGGCGTTTACGATAAACCAGCCGCGCATCCAGTTCACCAGCCATCAGTTTGTCGATGGTCTCGCGGATATAATCCTGATATGGCTCGTTGCGAAAGATGCGCAAATACAGTTCCTGCTGAAACTGCTGAGCCAGCGGCGTCCAGTCGGTGCGCACCGTTTCCAGCCCTTTAAATACCATCCGCTGTTTGTCACCCTCCTGAATCAGCCCGGCATAACGCTTTTTACTGCCGGTATCGGCTCCGCGAATGGTTGGCATCAGAAAACGGCAGAAATGAGTTTCATACTCCAGTTCCAGTGCGCTGGTCAGCCGTTGTTTTTGCAGCGTTTCAGCCCACCAGGCGTTAACGTGCTGCACCAGTGTACGACCGATTTTCGCCGCCTCTTCTTCCGAATGTGCGCCTTTCAGCCAGACAAACGTTGAGTCGGTGTCGCCGTAGATCACGTCATAGCCTTGCGCTTCAATTAACGCTTTGGTTTGCCGCATGATCTGATGTCCGCGCATGGTGATCGACGACGCCAGGCGCGGATCGAAGAACCGGCAGGCGGTCGTACCAAGCACGCCATAAAAGGCATTCATAATGATCTTCAGCGCCTGCGAAAGTGGTTTATTACCCTGACGTTTGGCTTCATCGCGCCCGTGCCAGATGTTAGTTACGATCTCTGGCAGGCAATGTTTTTCCCGCGAGAACCAGGCTTCGAGAAAACCTTCGGTACTGTGCTCTGGATCGGGGTGCGCCATGCCTTCCACCAGCCCGACGGGATCAATCAGAAAGGTGCGGATGATCGACGGGTACAGGCTTTTGTAGTCCAGCACCAGCACCGAATCATACAGCCCTGGTCGCGAATCCATCACGTAGCCGCCAGGGCTGGCGTGCGGCGGCACTTCGCCGAGATTAGGCGCGACATAACCAGCGCGATGCATTCGCGGAAAATAGAGATGACCAAACGCCGCCACCGAACCCCCGTGGCGATCTACAGGCAGGCCGTTAACCGTCGCCCGTTCGAGTAAAAACGGCATGATTTCGGTTTTGTGGAAGATCTGGGTGACCAGCTCGCAATCTTTCAGGTTATAAGTCGCAAGCGAAGGTTTATCTTCGGCGAAACGGCGGTCAATCTCGTCCATCCGATCCCACGGGTTATCGATAGATTTGCCTTCGCCTAACAGCTCCTGAGCGACAGTTTCCAGCGAGAATGAAGAGAAATTCCAGAACGCGGATTTTAGCGCCTCGATACCGTCGATAATTAGCCGGCCTTTGGCCTGGGCAAAAAAGACGCCGTTTTTAAAGCCGTGCTCACGCCACTCCAGCTCGCTGTTATCACGCCCCAGACGCAGCGGAATGCGGTATCTCTCAGCATGTTTTTGCAGCATTCGCAGATCGAACTGCACCACGTTCCAGCCGATGATCACATCGGGATCGTGGTTGGCAAACCAGGCGTTGAGTTTTTCCAGTAGCTGCGGGCGGCTGGCGACGTATTCCAGTTCGAAATCGAGCGAGGAGGCGTCGCCATTCTCTGGCCCCAGCATATAAACGATGCGCTGCCCGCAACCTTCCAGGCCGATGCAGTACAGCTCACCATGGCGGGTGGTTTCAATATCTATAGAGACCCACTTGAGCGGCGGGCGGTAGTCGGGATGCGGTTTCAGGCGAGCATTAACGATAGCGCCATCACGCAAATCACCCTCGACCCACACCGGAGCGGTAATAAACCGTTCCATCAGATAGCGTTCTGGCGGGCGCACATCGGCCTCGTAAACGGTAACGCCAGCTTCACGCAGGCGCTTTTCATAATTCATCAACTGGCGATGGGCGCGACAATAAAGGCCATACACCGGCTGGCGGTGAAAATCCTTTAACGCCAGCGGCGTCAGGCGAAATCCTTGCTCACCCTGCAAAATATGTTGAGTGCGGGGAACGTGATCAGCGGGAATAAACGCCACGGACTCTTGCGGCGCAAGCGTGACCTGCAACGGCCCGTTGTCCGTCGCTAACCAAAAGGAAACTTCGGTTCCTTGCGGGGTGTCCCGCCAGTGTCGGGTTAAGATAAAACCTGCCTGCGCCACGCTGAAAATCCAATAAAAAACCAGGCTTGAGTATAGCCTGGTTTTGGTTGACTGGCTGTGGTTTTATACAGTCATTACTGGCCGTAATAGGCTTTTGCGCCATGCTTACGCAGATAGTGCTTATCCAGCAATGTTTGTTGCATATCCGGTAACTGCGGCGCTAACTGACGGCAGAAAATCCCCATATAAGCGACTTCTTCCAGCACGATGGCGTTGTGCACCGCATCTTCGGCATTTTTACCCCACGCAAACGGACCGTGAGAATGCACCAGCACGCCTGGCATTTGCGCCGCATCGATACCCTGTTTTTCGAAGGTTTCTACGATGACGTTACCGGTTTCCCACTCATATTCACCGTTGATTTCTGCGTCGGTCATTTTGCGGGTGCAGGGAATGGTGCCGTAGAAATAGTCGGCGTGGGTGGTGCCGGTTGCTGGAATCGACTGACCCGCCTGCGCCCAGATGGTGGCGTGGCGCGAGTGTGTATGCACAATGCCACCAATGGACGGGAATGCCTGATAGAGCAGCCGGTGAGTTGGCGTGTCGGAGGAGGGCTTTTTCTTGCCCTCAACCACTTCACCGGTTTCGATACTGACCACGACCATATCGTCGGCGGTCATGACGCTGTAATCGACGCCGGAAGGTTTGATCACCAAGACGCCGCGCCCGCGATCAACGGCGCTGACGTTGCCCCAGGTCAGCGTGACCAGGTTGTGTTTTGGGAGCGCCAGATTGGCTTCTAATACCTGGCGTTTGAGATCTTCTAACATGTTGACTCCAGAGAGGTCATTTCCCCTCACCCCGGCCCTCTCCCCAAAGGGGCGAGGGGGAAAA
>NZ_AEJZ01000286.1:0-705 GCF_000208525.1 Escherichia sp. TW14182 | reverse complement strand
CCAGCCACTGGAATCCCAGACCTTGAAGCACTTCACGACTCAATAAAGGACATTGCAAATGATATACTATCAGAACTGCATAATGGCAATGAAGGAGTGAAAATATGAATAAAATAAATGTACTAAGTGTAATAATAAAACACTACAAAACAATGTCAGATCAGCGAGGCACGATTCTGGCTGGAGACATTATCATACACTTTATAGTTCCTCTTACTCTTTCGTTAGTTGTATGCTGGACATACGGAATAATGAAGCCAGCAATGGCCTCTGTCTTCGTTAACTTCGGAGCCATTACAACGGCATTGCTAATGAGTGCAGTGATAATGATTTATGATCAAAAACAGAAGACCATAGCTAAAATATCAAACATAATTGAAGAAAAAAAACCTCGAGATAATCTTATCGCATTGAACAATAACAAAATTATCTACGAACAGCTATGTCATAACGTCGCTTATGCAATACTCACTGCTATAACCTTAGTTATTTTTTCAGTTGTAATCTATTTTCTTCCCGACGATGCTTTAGATTTAAAAAAATGGTATTTTCGTGCATCTGCATACATTGTTAGCTTTTTTGCCTATTCCTCCTTTTTTATCACTGTTATAACGTTCTTAATGGTAATCAAAAGGTTTAGCACAATTTTAGATAATTGAACAACGGAACAGCCGCCCTTTCGGGCGGCCTCCTGATGATTTGAGG
>NZ_AEJZ01000287.1:0-1844 GCF_000208525.1 Escherichia sp. TW14182 | reverse complement strand
ACAAGACGTTACAGACGGAGCGCTTACGTTTTAGTTAAGCCTCTTGTGCGTCGGGCTAAATTGCTTGAATTGATTGCAACACTTCCAGCATGTCTGATTGGAATTGAAGCATGTACAGGTGCACATTACTGGGCAAGAGAGTTCCAGAAAATGGGGCATACAGTTCGAATTATGGCGCCGCAACTGGTTTCTCCATACCGTATGGGTGGCCGTCATGGGAAAAATGATGCTGCAGATGCCGCTGCCATTTGTGAAGCTGTTACCCGTCCTAATATGCGGTTTGTTCCCATAAAATCAGTTGAGCAGCAAGGGCAATTATTTGTACACAGAGCTCATCAGGGATATGTCAGTGAGAGAACAGCATTGATTAATCGCATCCGGGGATTGCTCAGTGAGTTAGGTATTGTTCTCCCACAGGCGTTTAAAGCGTTTTTATCTGGGGTGGCTCAGGTCCTTGAGGATTTGCCCGGTTACTGTAATCAGGTTATTGGTGATCTTCTTAATGAGCTTTATCACATAGAAGAAAAGATTAAAAACAGTGAAAAACTCATTCAGCAACTTGCCAGAGATAACTCAGCAGCACAACTACTAATGCAATTCAGGGGGATAGGCCCGATGACTGCAACAGCAATCGTTGCCAGCATAGGTAATGGTCATGATTTCAAGAATGGACGTCAGTTTAGTGCCTGGCTGGGGCTAACACCAAGACAACAAAGTTCCGGGGGGAAAGCACGGTTAGGGAGAATAACTAAAGCCGGCGACAGCTATCTCAGAACACTTCTTGTTTTGGGGGCGAGATCTGTATTGTTGGGAGCAGCTAAAAATGATGATCCGGTCAGTCGATGGGCCCTGCAGTTAAAAGAAAGGCGAGGATATGGACGAGCGCTTGTTGCGATAGCAGCAAAAAATGCACGTATGTGCTGGGCAATGTTGCACCTGAGAGATGAATTCATATTTCCAGCCTAGTCTACTGATTATTAATGAGTTTATGAAATTGATTTCCTTCCTTGCATGACGACTGCGCGATGATGATTTAAAAGGTTTGGACCTGCGCCATGGTTTACTCGAGATATGCAAGAGGCTGCCATGTTTATGTGGATATCTGTTTCGCGGATGGAGTCCATGGCGTGCGTCTTTCGTCAGGGTTCGTTGCTAACAACAGCACGTTAATAACCGTTTATAGGCTCGCTGTCCGTAACCTTTTACTCTGACTGTGCAAGTTATGTGCAGAAATCAATCTCATGATAGATAAAAGAATTATTCCACTGTTGCACCTGGAGTGTTCGGTGCTCGCTTTGCTGCGCTCCGCCTCAATCCAGTTGCAACAGCGTTTAATTAAAAGCATTAAGGCTTGTGTCATTGCGTACTTGAGCTATGCAGGAGATTTTTATTGGTTCTCTGTTTCGCGGATGAAGTCTCTGATATGAGCCTTTCTCTCATAAAAATCATTCTATTTCATATAGATATATTAATTCCATCATCATCGTTGACTCTACAACAGATGTCCTTATAGGCATATCCTCGCCGTCAAACAGACGACGGCTGCGGTATTCCACGGTCGGCCTGACCCGTTACCGGACGCGGTGAACAGCCCACAGGCAGCGGGGAACGGGCGCCACAGGGGCGCCCTCCCGGTGCCCTCTGTAAGAGAAGGAGTTTTGTATGTCCCGTTTTATCCAGGGTGACTGCGTGCGTGTTATGGCCACGTTTCCGGGCAATGCTGTCGATTTCATCCTTACCGACCCGCCATATCTCGTCGGTTTTCGTGACCGACAGGGGCGTACCATCGCCGGCGATAAAACCGATGAATGGCTGCAACCGGCCTGTAATGAAATGTACCGCGT
>NZ_AEJZ01000288.1:0-1668 GCF_000208525.1 Escherichia sp. TW14182 | reverse complement strand
GTCTGGTACATGGATATCGATACCACCGCCAATTATAAATTTAATGGAACACCCGTGAAAGACGCGGTACGACTGGATCCGTGGGTGTTTATGTTCTCTGCCGGGTACCGCTTTTAATTTTCTCTGCAAAACCTCTGCAAAACTCTTCTGCAAAACTGGTCGTCAAATGACCAGTTTTTTCCACTCCTTACCACGTGCATCGTTGTAAATATCGGTCATTTTTTGATTCGAATGACCCAGCAAAATTTGGGTATCAATTCCCTGCTCTCTGAACAATCGCTCTGATAAAGATCTCTGCTCATGGAAAGAGGGTGGGGTGCCATTAGCACGCCAGTTGTAATCCACAGAATCCCGCGCTTTTTTAAATGCAACGGTTAACGTTGCTGGCTTAACCATCCCGCCGCGCTTGGCTGTCCCTTTCGCGTGATGATGGTGCAATAGCCACGGACTAAGAACGCAATCGCGACAGGATGACACCACATCATCCAGGGTGAGATTTAATTTATCGCAACGCAGAGCAAGAGGGATGGCAATCCGGGTTCCTGTTTTTTGCTGTTCGACATGAAGATAACCATCCCGGATATCCGAAAACTGCATTTTGCAAATATCTGAAAGGCGCTGGCCTGTCATCAGTGCCAGCAGCATGCCGCGCTGTAAAAAGTAACCATCCTTTTCCGCTGCGTTATAAATCATCATCCACTCATCAAAAGTCAGTCGCTGTCTTGATATCCGCACCTGCGGTTTTTTTGCCGATTCTGCAGGGTTAAAGCCTGGCGGAACATCGCCTGTTTGCTGAGCTTCCCGGAAAACATCGATCAGTACCTTCCTGAAAATTTGTCCCATTCTGTTATGTCCTCTGGCCTTGTACTCTTCCAGCACCGATACCACATCTTTTACGGTTATGGCATCTAATGATCTGGTGCCAAAACGTTCATCAAATACCCTGAGAGGGGCCGCTTTTTGTTTCAGCGTGTTGAGTTTGATCTCTCCGTTTTCATATCTTTCCTGTTGAATTTTTCTGTAATTATTCAGAAAAATGGAAACGGTTGATGAACCGCCGGTATCATTAATAATTTTCTCCTGCAGACTGAGCATTTGTTCCATTTGCTGCCTGGCAAGACGGCTGTTCGCTTCTGCTGCAATAGTTTCTGCCAGTTTCTGGTCAATACTGCCGAGACCGTGATTTTTGCCTGTTATGGGATGCCTGTAACGCCAGTAAACTTTGTTATTTCTTTTGTCAAAATACGGAGATAATCCCGGAACATCAGTTTTATATTTTCGCGGGCGCGCCATCTTCCAGTATCCTCTTCAAGGCTGGGTGATCTGTGGCGATCACCTCCGGCTTGTTTACCATTCCTACAAAGCGAGCGTGTGGATCCACTCGCCAGTGTCTTCCAACTTTTTTGGGGAGAGGAAATATCATTCCGGCTTTAGCGTATTTACTTAACGTACCCGGAGTAGGGACCGGCTCACCGAATTCCTCTTTTGCCCACTCAGTGAGCAGAATAAGTCTTGCCATGAGCGTCGTTCGCTAATCATGGTCGCCGCCACTATAGCTGGTGGGCGACGACCGGGGTTGAACATTAAAAATCAGCTTGACTCGGGATCAGTTTTTGCCAGATTGCTGAAACGTATTTTGCCTGGTGACGGGCATCATCCAGCGCATTG
>NZ_AEJZ01000289.1:0-561 GCF_000208525.1 Escherichia sp. TW14182 | reverse complement strand
CGGATAAGGCGTTCACGCCGCATCCGGCGGCTCTGCCATAATGCCTGATGCGACGCTTACCGCGTCTTATCAGGCCTACAAATCGGCATTATCTCTTTTGGTTGTCGCACTCCACCAACACCTGCAATAACTGGCTTAGTGCCGCGTAAAAACCAAAGCTATCATACTGACGGCAACGCGCAGCAAACTCCGGTAACCAGCGCCACAGCGCCGTCAGTGTTTTTTGCCGCAAACTTTCGATTCCTCGCGCAGGAACGGTCCCCTCTCCCAGCGAAAAATGCAGATGACTCAACAACTCGAGATAGATCGCCAGATGATCTGCCGGTTCGTTGAAATTGCCGCTGGTTTCCATCCCCGCCTCAACTAACAAGCGTTTAATCTCTTGCTCGTCCTGTTTGTAGGCCGATGCATACGGCAGCGCGGCTTGTTTGTCGGTCATCAGAAACAGGCCGCAAAAGTCAGCGGCCAGTTCCAGACGGGCATCGTCACGTACTGTCAGCGTGGCAATACGGTTTTCCAGATCATTCACCGCCGCTGTGAGCGGCGGGGGGCTCTTTCTAT
>NZ_AEJZ01000290.1:0-1682 GCF_000208525.1 Escherichia sp. TW14182 | reverse complement strand
CCTCCTGTGGTCTGGCAGCCATTAACGCCGACGATATCTGGTATTTTGCCTCTGGTGGCGTAATCGGTAGTTTATTAAGCACCACGTTGCAGCCTCTGCTACACAGCAGTGGGGGAACTATTGCGCTGCTTTGCGTCTGGGCAGCTGGCCTGACGCTGTTTACCGGTTGGTCTTGGGTGACTATTGCCGAAAAACTGGGCGGCTGGATTTTAAACATTCTCACCTTCGCCAGTAATCGCACCCGTCGCGATGATACCTGGGTCGATGAAGATGAGTATGAAGACGACGAAGAGTATGAAGATGAAAATCACGGCAAACAGCATGAATCGCGCCGTGCCCGTATTCTTCGCGGCGCGCTAGCGCGTCGTAAACGCCTGGCGGAAAAATTCATTAATCCGATGGGGCGGCAAACAGACGCTGCGTTATTCTCCGGCAAGCGGATGGATGATGAAGACGATGTTACCTACACTGCGCGCGGCGTAACAGCCGATCCTGATGACGTCCTGTTTTCGGGCAATCGTGCAACGCAGCCAGAGTATGACGAATACGATCCTTTATTAAATGGTGCGCCGATTACCGAGCCTGTCGCTGCCGCAGCGGCTGCAACCACGGCGACGCAAAGCTGGGCCGCGCCGGTTGAACCTGTTACTCAGACGCCGCCTGTTGCCTCTGTTGATGTTCCACCTGCGCAACCTACTGTTGCCTGGCAGCCTGTACCGGAGCCGCAAACGGGCGAGCCGGTTATTGTTCCTGCAGCGGAAGGTTACCCACAGCAGCCACAATATTCGCAGCCTGCGGTGCAATATAATGAGCCGCTGCAACAGCCTGTACCGCCACAGCAGTCGTACTATACGCCTGCAGCGGAACAACCGGTTCAGCAACCTTACTACGCCCCTGAACAAGCTGTTCAGCAACCATCTTACGCGCCTGCTGCGGAACAACCTGTTCAACAGCCGTA
The DNA here is from genome assembly GCF_000208525.1 of Escherichia sp. TW14182. Lineage (NCBI taxonomy): Bacteria > Pseudomonadati > Pseudomonadota > Gammaproteobacteria > Enterobacterales > Enterobacteriaceae > Escherichia > Escherichia sp. TW14182. The sequence continues at coordinate 724 of NZ_AEJZ01000290.1, read as the reverse complement.
TTATGCCCCTGCACCAGAACAGCCGGTGGCTGGTAACGCCTGGCAAGCCGAAGAGCAGCAATCCGCTTTTGCTCCACAGTCTACAAACCAGACGGAGCAAACTTACCAGCAGCCAGCCGTTCAGGAGCCGTTGTACCAACAGCCGCAATCTGTTGAACAGCAGCCTGTCGCGACACCTGAGCCTGTTGTAGAAGAGACAAAGCCTGCGCGTCCGCCGCTTTACTATTTTGAAGAAGTGGAAGAGAAGCGTGCCCGTGAACGTGAACAACTTGCGGCCTGGTATCAACCGATTCCTGAACCGGTTAAAGAACCAGAACCGATCAAATCTTCGCTGAAAGCAACTTCTGTTGCAGCAGTACCTCCAGTAGAAGCCGCTGCCGCTGTTTCACCGCTGGCATCGGGCGTGAAAAAAGCGACCCTGGCGACGGGAGCCGCAGCGACGGTTGCTGCGCCTGTTTTCAGCCTGGCAAATAGCGGTGCGCCGCGTCCGCAAGTGAAAGAGGGCATTGGCCCGCAGTTACCTCGACCGAAGCGTATCCGCGTACCAACACGTCGTGAACTGGCGTCATATGGCATTAAGCTGCCCTCACAGCGTGCAGCGGAAGAGAAGGCTCGTGAAGCCCAGCGCAACCAGTACGATGCTGGCGGGCAGTATAACGATGATGAAATCGATGCGATGCAGCAGGATGAACTGGCTCGTCAGTTCGCCCAGACGCAGCAGCAA
>NZ_AEJZ01000291.1:0-4140 GCF_000208525.1 Escherichia sp. TW14182 | reverse complement strand
GGAGCGGTAAAAGCGCCCGTCCCGTGCCCGGCCGGACGCGGGATACTGACCACAGGCAGCGTTCCTGCCGCGCCGCGTCAGCCGGCGCAGTAAAAAGAGGAGCCCGGCGACATCCTTTGTCGGAAAAGAAAAAAGGACGCAACCGCGTCCTTTAACAGAGTTCAGTTCTTATTCATCATCCGGAAACAAGTTCTTAATGTTGTTTCTTGTTTCCAGGAGATTCTGATCGACTGGAGCAGATATTTCTTGCGTAGCAGAATCAACCGCAGGCAGGATCGCTTTTGCATTATTACCAGCAGACTGCAGAAATGCCTCCAGCAAACGAACGACTTCACCATTTTCCTGTTGTGGTAGCGTGCTACTGATAATTCGTTGAATATCCTGCATAGACGTGCTGTCTGTCAGGAATTCAGCTATCAGGAACGGCAATCGTTCATCCTGCTTCATCAATGCAGCACCACACAACATCATGGCCCGCATTGCCCGACCACGTTCTTTCTGAGGCAATTTTTCAAGAAACCTGTCAGCCACCCGATCAGCTGCATTTCGTTCCGGATAAATATAAAAAGAGCACTTACGATTATCAGCCATACTCATCCCTTCATTGCCATCATTCCCAACACCAGATCGAACTGAGGATTGTCACTGACAAAGAAACGGTTATCACCCACTCCTGTCGCTTTTTTTACTGCCCCAGCCACAAGGCTGGCACCACCGCCAACAACCATAACATGAGTAAAACCAGCAAAGCGTCCTACTGAATCCGCCACACGATGCTGCAGTTTTTTTTCCCGGTCACGTAATACTGTCAGGATCCGCTCACGCTGTTCTGCATTCGGGATATAACGGGTCAGGAATTCATTGTCATCCCGGCCCTGGATTAGACGATCTGCAAAATAAGAACTGGTTCGTGTACTCACATTCACATCCATCGCATGCTTAACTGCTTCAGTAATGATGGAGACGCCAGTCTTGGGGTCACAATAGGTTTTTGTGAAACCTGACATTTTGCTGCGGACATGTGCAATATCAAGGGTCGTTCCACCGATATCAACAATCAACAGCGACTCCAGATCATTCAGATCTTTCAGCACGTCAAAACCGGCAGGCACGGACTCAGGCAAGACACTGACTTTACGAATGGTAAAGTTTTCACGCCCCTGAACTGTTACAGTTCGCCGGACATTATTTTTCTTACGTTCGATATTAGCCAGATTTGGCTGATCGTTCTCATCCAGATACTCACCTAAAGGTAAAGTCACAACAATATCAACAGGTTGTGGAGCAATACCTGACTGCATCAACGCATGATGAATAGCAACCACATTAACGTCGCTGTACTGATAACGCGTTTCTGTGGTGCGCACTGCATCCGGACTCAATTGATCAAAGCTGTATTTTTCTCCATCAATCTCATAGTTTGCGGAAGCGGGTACAGTGGCATCAGTCAGTCCCTGCAGCGTCATAGACCATTCCGGCTTAAAACTATTCGGACTAATTAACGTTTTCACTGCACCGTCTTCAACCCAGGCCAGTTTGATGTTGGTAGAGCCGTCGTCTACAAAGATACGCATCTAGAACCTCACATAAATAAAATGGATTTTTTTAGAAAAATACGAGATCAAAAACGATTATCACCTAAAACAACGTATCGGTAAAGACCTGATATCGGCCACAAATGGAAAAATAAAGAAAAACACAGACAAAAACCGACTCCAACAACACAAAAGAGAACAAACAAGAACAAATAAAGATAAACACTGATGAAATCCAGAAAAAACTCAAAGCTTCATATACAATGTCAGTAATTCATCCTCTGACGCCACCAGTACCTCCAGCCAAAATGGGCGGGTAAGATATCCGGAGCCTTATAGTCAGGAGGCTTCTACAGGAAAGCTGATGAGGAAGAGAAATGCGAACGATCACCACACGTGAACAGTTATTAGTGAACGGAAAAGTCAGGGAACGGATTGCCACACATATCGTGACAGGCGCTCACGGGTATGAAACGCTTTGCACAAGTGGTTATAACTTACTGTACAACAAGGAACGAGTACTGATTGGAAACTGCGAAAAGGTAGCGGAAGGAGAACTACCTGTCACCTGCCACACCTGTTTCTCTGTATGGCAGGATGTACATCGGTTCAAACCTGGTGACTTTGACACAGAATCTGGAAAAGGAAATTTCACTGATACGGAGCTCACGAAAATCACAACTGGACAAGAAAAACGCCGAATGCGTGTTGATGTCCTTTAAGGGCTGCGATAAGAGAAAAGCAATAACTTAAAGGCGATTGCTGATCACTAAAGATATTGGCGAGTTTTTTAAAGGGCAGGAAGCGGCTCACTTCCTGCCCTTTAACGTTTCCGCCGTCATCAGTCGATGAACTGGCGAATCAGTTCCAGAATTGCAATCAGCGCGTTTGCAACGGCGACCACAGCTCTGAGAACGATAATTAACAGATTAATCATCCATTTACTCCATTAATGGAGTAGAAACACCTTTGCTTACCCATACACGGGGTTTTCGTTCCATAGGCTCTCAACCCCCAAGAACAAACCAGACGCAACCTTTCCATGTAAAAATAATTAATAACAATAATAAAGAGCAGGTTTACTTAACCACCTGCTCTATATATTTACAATCATTTAATCTATATAAATATTTTATAATTAACAAGCAAATTCATATAAAAATCCATATATCTCTACAGGTAATTTTCTATTGCTTACCAGATAAACATCCAGAGGGTAATTTCTGAAAAGGCATAACGCACGCCTGAGTGCGGATGTTATCCATTCTGAAGAGTTGCCAAAAGCTCCACCACCAACCAGGGTTAAATATATTCTGGGGTTTCCTGTATAATGATAGTTAATCAATCCGGCCAATAAAGTTGCTTCATAACATGCCTGAAGTATCAATAATGCAAAAGGTTTCCAGTCATTAACCGGGTAACGATGATATGCCACTGGTAACGCAGAACATAATACTTGTGTTACCCGATGCTCCTTTGAGACACCGGGGATCGTTACTTCAGTATTAACATGCAGCCCTACACGAAGGGATTGCCTTAATTTATCCAGTAATGATTCATCCAGCGATTCAATATGGCGGCTAATAGCCAGCAACGTTTTTTGTGGCATCATGGCATATCCATTTTGCATCTGGATTCCAGGAATGCCGATGAGTTTATCCATGTCAGCCAGGGTATTAAGCTGGATATCACTGGTTTGCCCTATCTGCCCTCCCGTTCTGACCAGATAGTTTCGGTATACAGTTGCTGCAGCACAAGCCATGGCACACGCAGGTCCTTGCGTATTATCATTTTGATATCCGGTGATACCCTTCTCTGGTGTTGTGTACTGGGTTGGCATTTCCAATAAATTGAACTGGCTGGCAACCTGAATTAATGCACCACACACTTCAGGTCGTCGATGCAGTTCATAAGCGTCAATCTGCACCCCACTCAGTTTAATTTTTCCAACAGGCTTAACTGGTAAGGTTAAGACTTATTTTCGTAGTTCTGCAAGACTTGGCAAAATAAGTGAACCAGAATGAAAGGAGCGCGATGGTGTATCTATCGTAAATAACTCAGTGCCATGCTGGCAGAATTTAGCTTGTGTATCATAGTATGACGTTTCTTCAAATCCAAAAATGTTTTCAAACCAGCTCATAGATAAATCTACCAATAATTTTATTGAAGCCATATGTACGACATATAATCGTTTAAAGATTATCACAAACGCTCACAACAAAAAAAGTGTTTAAAACGCTTTAGGATAATCATCAAAAAACGATAGACAAATCCGTCGTTATTCATACAATATTGCAATATTAAAATTAAGAGTGATAGCGCAAAGAAATGCAAAATTCCCAAAAACACAAAATAAATTTTCATAAAGAAAAAATCATGGAGCGCAAGCGAGAGATTTTAAAAACGAGTTTACTGAAAGGCATAAAAGTTACAGCCTGCACATTACTTTCCATATTGATTATTATTTTTGCTGCTTTCGGAATCAAAACTTTATTTTCTATTATGATGTCTTACTTTTTACAACACAAAGAAACAACCACATACATTATCTACATAAGTGGGTTCTTTTCTATCATATACAGTTATTGGGCATCATATGTATGTT
>NZ_AEJZ01000292.1:0-1761 GCF_000208525.1 Escherichia sp. TW14182 | reverse complement strand
TGCTGTCTTATCTCTGGTTTTTCTGGTCATGCGCCCACCTGTGCCCACTTTTTCTACCCACTTTTCATGGTTTCCCACTTCGTCCCACCTGGGATTTTGTGGTTTTATATCGTACTGTTTCATAAGAGTTTTTTTAGTGCCCACTTTTTGGGATGTATACACGTGGGAAAGTGGGCGATTTTGTTAAATTCCAGTTAAATTACCCACTATTCCCACTTTTAACGCCCACTTTTTACAGTGGGTGAACATCATCCCCATCGACGCAAATCACGCCGTCTTTTTCCAGTTTGGCTAACCATCGTTTAAGGTGTTTTGTGTCATATCCCAGCTTTTTCATGTCATCACGTAGCAGCGGGATCGTGCATTTATCACCATGCTGTATACGTGACCGGATACAACCCCATAAAGCCGTGTGATTTTCCGTCTTGTTCCCGGCCTCCTCTATGCGCTCCAGTTCAGCAGGGGCGCGGGGAACGTCAATCACCACCATGGACACAATCTCTTCGCCATCGGTATCGGTAAACACCTCCACGCTTTTAAGGTCGTATGCGCTCTCTTTTGGCTCCTCTGCGTCTTTCATCTTCGTACACGCCGCCACCAGTGCTGTAACGTCTGAATTTTCCCGGCTGATTCGGTACTCTGCATCCAGTGCAGCGCGGAATGCGCTGGAACCTCGCGCCCCCTTTGTTTCATCCTTGCCGGAATGGTGAACCACCAGCACCGTGGCCCCTGTAGCCTGCTTTATCGCGTCACACCCCTGGATAAATGCGCCCATATCACGGGAATCATTTTCATCATTCCCACCAAAGCAACGGGCCAGCGTGTCGATCACAATCAGCCGCACATTTTCGCCCGTTCTGCTCTTAACAAGTCCGGCAGTCCTGATAACCTGCTCCACATAGTCAGGCGATGCAGGGAAAACAGGCGCGTTAACGATGCACAAATCCGTAACCACCTTGTCATGGGTTATCTCCCACGCCTTAACGCGGCGTTTTACGCCCATACTGCCTTCGCCAGCGATATAGATAACAGCGCCCTTACTTACCCTGCGGCCTCCCCATGCCATACCTGTGGCAACATGGCACGACCAGGAAATAGCCAGGAACGATTTATAAGAACCGCTGGCCCCGTAGGTGCTGCATAATGACTCAGCCGGAATAAGCCCCTTAATTACGTAGCTTTGCTGCGCGTCGAATCCCTCAGAACCCCATGAGATGGGAAGTGTGATTTTTCGCTTTCCACCATTCATGACCAGACTTTCCCCGCGTTCCCAGGTTTCTTTAAGCCGCGGTAGTTGCTCGCTCCAGTCCTCCAGCAGTTCGAAATTCTCTGAAAGTAACCGTGCTTCCTGGACACCTGCGATCGCCAGTTTGGTGGCAATGGTCAGCATCTGCATATCGTCCAGGTTTCCGGCGCGTATGACCTTTGCTCTGTATCGTCCTTCATCAACAATCTGTAAATTGTCCAGTTCGCTTAACTGATAACGGCCCAGGTAAACCGGAGGGATGGGATCGCCTGCTTTTTTGGCCTGTGCAATCATGTAATGTTCTGCAAAGGAGTGAGCATTATCACCCGCAAAAATAACCGCCTCAGTGTGTTTATCTTTCGGTAACAGTTTTACGTTCGGTGCCAGTTTCATTTTTTACCTCTGGATGCGCTGAGCATGCTTTTTATTTTCTTAATATTTTCCCGTGCTTTTTCCCTGCTGGTGGGCTTACCGCGTGTTGCGTTCTGTACCAGAGAAAAATCACGCCGGAACTG
>NZ_AEJZ01000293.1:0-2041 GCF_000208525.1 Escherichia sp. TW14182 | reverse complement strand
TGATAAGACGCGTCAGCGTCGCATCAGGCGGTTATTGTCGGGTACGGCGTAAATACTTCATCCGACATACAAAACTAAATGCCGGATGCGGCGTAAATGCTTCATCCGACCTGGAAAAACGAACTGTACGTAAGCCTGATAAGGCGCGCCAGCGCCGCATCAGGCGGTTGTTGCCGGATGCGGTGTAATCATTTATCCGTCCAGGAATGAGGAAGAACCCCATGGATGTCATTAAAAAGAAACATTGGTGGCAAAGCGACGCGCTGAAATGGTCAGTGTTAGGTCTGCTTGGCCTGCTGGTGGGTTACCTTGTTGTTTTAATGTACGCACAAGGGGAGTACCTGTTCGCCATTACCACGCTGATTTTAAGTTCTGCGGGACTGTATATTTTCGCCAACCGGAAAGCCTACGCCTGGCGCTATGTTTATCCGGGAATGGCAGGAATGGGGCTGTTCGTGCTCTTCCCTCTGGTCTGCACCATCGCCATTGCTTTTACCAACTACAGCAGCACTAACCAGCTAACTTTTGAACGCGCCCAGGAAGTTCTGTTAGATCGTTCCTGGCAAGCGGGCAAAACCTATAACTTCGGGCTTTATCCGGCAGGTGATGAGTGGCAACTGGCGCTCACCGATGGCGAAACCGGTAAGCATTATCTCTCCGATGCCTTTAAATTTGGCGGCGAGCAAAAGCTGCAACTGAAAGAAAGTGCCACACAGCCTGAGGGCGAGCGCGCAAATCTGCGCGTGATTACCCAAAATCGTCAGGCGCTGAGCAACATTACCGCCATCCTCCCGGATGACAACAAAGTGATGATGAGCTCCCTGCGCCAGTTCTCTGGCACACAACCGCTCTACACACTGGGCGATGACGGTACGCTGACCAATAACCAGAGTGGCGTCAAATATCGCCCGAATGACCAGACCGGCTTTTACCAGTCCATCACCGCCGATGGCAACTGGGGCGACGACAAACTCAGCCCCGGTTACACCGTGACTACCGGCTGGAAAAACTTTACCCGCGTCTTCACCGACGAAGGCATTCAGAAACCGTTCCTCGCGATTTTCGTCTGGACCGTGATGTTCTCACTGATCACTGTCTTTTTAACGGTTGCAGTCGGCATGGTGCTGGCCTGTCTGGTGCAATGGGAAGCGTTGCGCGGCAAAGCGGTCTATCGCGTCCTGCTGATTCTGCCCTACGCGGTGCCATCGTTTATTTCAATCTTGATTTTCAAAGGGTTGTTTAACCAGAGCTTCGGTGAAATCAACATGATGTTGAGCGCGCTGTTTGGCGTGAAGCCCGCCTGGTTTAGCGATCCGACCACCGCACGGACGATGCTGATTATCGTCAACACGTGGCTGGGTTATCCGTACATGATGATCCTCTGCATGGGCTTGCTGAAAGCGATTCCTGACGACCTGTATGAAGCCTCAGCGATGGATGGCGCAAGTCCATTCCAGAACTTCTTTAAAATCACGCTGCCGCTGCTGATCAAGCCGCTGACACCGCTGATGATCGCCAGCTTCGCCTTTAACTTTAACAACTTCGTGCTGATTCAACTGTTGACCAACGGTGGCCCGGATCGTCTTGGCACCACCACGCCAGCCGGTTATACCGACCTGCTCGTTAACTACACCTACCGTATCGCTTTTGAAGGCGGCGGGGGTCAGGACTTCGGTCTGGCGGCAGCGATTGCCACGCTGATTTTCCTGCTGGTGGGTGCGCTGGCGATAGTGAACCTGAAAGCCACGCGAATGAAGTTTGATTAAGGGAGATAACAAAAATGGCAATGGTCCAACCGAAATCGCAAAAAGCACGTTTGTTTATTACTCACCTGCTACTGCTACTTTTTATCGCGGCGATTATGTTCCCGCTGCTGATGGTCGTCGCCATCTCGCTGCGTCAGGGGAACTTCGCGACCGGCAGCCTGATCCCGGAGCAAATCTCGTGGGATCACTGGAAACTGGCGTTAGGCTTTAGCGTTGAACAGGCCGATGGTCGCATTACGCCACCGCCGTTCCCGGTATTGCTGTGGCTGGGGGGA
>NZ_AEJZ01000294.1:0-1145 GCF_000208525.1 Escherichia sp. TW14182 | reverse complement strand
TGTTTATATTTATAACGTTTAATTTCAGCATCCATTGCATCATTAATATTCTCGGTGCTCCTAATTGGACTTCCATAAAAAAAATCCCTAATATAATCATAATAATCTTCGACATCTCTTTGACTTATTCCTAAGAATTCAGGTCCTTTAATCCTCTCTGTGACAAATTCTCTCATTGATGGATGAATACTTCCATTATTAGCCAAAATATCTAATTCACGAAGACATGTTGTTCTGGAAGGTGTCCCATATTGATCATTCAGCAGAGTTATTACATGTGAGTATTCACCTAATACAATAGGATCAATTATTTTAGATTTGAAATTTGAACGAATTGCTTTTACCTGAATACCAGCAATATTAGTCGTAGGGTTTTCTGTTGCAGGCTCAGGTTGACCTGATATAGGATTGTTACGGATAAAAATAATATCAGATCTACTTTGAGGAGCGTACAAATGGGGGTAGAGCGCTTTAGTGGTAATAAACCCTGTACCTATAGCTTTATATTTTTCATAAATATTAGTCATAACCTGTCGTTGCCGACATGAGCACCACGTAAGAGCAGCCCTACCCATATTTTTATTACGATTAAAAAGGCTAACCAAATAGGATTCAAAAACAAGCCCAGCAAACGATTCAAGTGATAATTTGGAGGCAAAATAAATATTACCTCTAAATTCTTTAAGATGACCAGTTTCTAATCCATCTGCTATTAATTGGTTCTTATAACGTTCTCTTAGAATTTTTTTACGCATTTCAGGGCTAATTGCAGAATGATTAGGATCTAGAATAGAAAGAGGCATATTGATCAGCGTAACCAACTCCTCGTGGCCAACAACTAAATTGTCACTCATCGTCCATATCCCTAACAAATAAAACACATCACAATTATACACCCAAGAGTAATAATTTAATCCACATGTTGTCCCGCCATTCTGGCGATTCCTAAAAGCTATTTGGCTAAAAAATAGTCTTAACATGGTTTGTTTTCCGAATTCCAAGCGGCTCCCTGTCCGGCAATTACCGTATCGTTCATCGATAGGAATTTAAAACCTAAAAAGATAAAAAACCCCAAAAAACGGATGTTTATTCAACACTGGCTGCGCGTACAATACGGGGTCTGAAGTCCAATGGAACGAAAACGT
>NZ_AEJZ01000295.1:0-3249 GCF_000208525.1 Escherichia sp. TW14182 | reverse complement strand
GCCAAACCCGCCATGCGCGTTGCGGCAGGGGCGATTGCCAAAAAATATCTCGCTGAGAAATTTGGCATCGAAATTCGCGGCTGCCTGACCCAGATGGGTGACATTCCACTGGAAATCAAAGACTGGTCGCAGGTTGAGCAAAATCCATTCTTCTGCCCGGACCCGGACAAAATCGACGCCTTAGATGAACTGATGCGCGCGCTGAAAAAAGAAGGCGACTCTATCGGTGCGAAAGTCACCGTTGTTGCCAGTGGCGTCCCCGCCGGGCTTGGCGAGCCGGTATTTGATCGCCTGGATGCCGACATCGCCCACGCGCTGATGAGCATCAACGCGGTGAAAGGCGTGGAAATTGGCGATGGTTTTGACGTGGTGGCGCTGCGCGGCAGCCAGAACCGCGACGAAATCACCAAAGACGGTTTCCAGAGCAACCATGCGGGCGGCATTCTCGGCGGTATCAGCAGCGGGCAGCAAATCATTGCCCATATGGCGCTGAAACCGACCTCCAGCATTACTGTGCCGGGGCGTACCATTAACCGCTTTGGCGAAGAAGTTGAGATGATCACCAAAGGCCGTCACGATCCCTGTGTCGGGATCCGCGCGGTGCCGATCGCTGAAGCGATGCTGGCGATCGTTTTAATGGATCACCTGCTACGGCAGCGGGCGCAAAATGCCGATGTGAAGACTGATATTCCACGCTGGTAAAAAATGAACAAAACCGCGATTGCGCTGCTGGCTCTGCTTGCCAGTAGCGCCAGCCTGGCAGCGACGCCGTGGCAAAAAATAACCCAACCTGTGCCGGGTAGCGCACAATCAATAGGCAGTTTTTCTAATGGCTGTATCGTCGGCGCTGACACGCTGCCGATACAGTCCGAACATTATCAGGTCATGCGTACCGATCAGCGTCGCTATTTCGGACACCCGGATCTGGTGATGTTTATCCAGCGTCTGAGTAGCCAGGTGAGCAATCTGGGCATGGGTACGGTGCTGATTGGCGATATGGGGATGCCCGCTGGTGGGCGTTTCAACGGCGGTCATGCCAGCCACCAGACCGGACTGGATGTTGATATTTTTCTGCAACTGCCGAAAACACGCTGGACCTCCGCGCAGCTCTTGCGTCCGCAAGCACTAGACTTAGTTTCCCGCGACGGTAAACACGTTGTCCCCACGCTGTGGAAACCAGAAATTTTCAGCCTGATCAAACTCGCTGCGCAGGACAAAGACGTCACCCGCATTTTTGTTAATCCGGCGATTAAACAACAACTTTGCCTTGATGCGGGCACCGATCGCGACTGGTTGCGCAAAGTGCGACCCTGGTTCCAGCATCGTGCGCATATGCATGTACGATTACGTTGTCCTGCCGATAGTCTGGAGTGTGAAGATCAACCTTTACCGCCACCGGGCGATGGTTGCGGGGCTGAACTGCAAAGCTGGTTTGAACCTCCAAAACCGGGAACAACAAAGCCTGAGAAGAAGACACCGCCTCCGTTGCCGCCTTCCTGCCAGGCGCTACTGGATGAGCACGTGATCTAATGGAAACGTTTAATAGCCTGTTTATGGTCTCCCCGCTATTGCTGGGCGTTCTCTTTTTTGTCGCCATGCTGGCGGGATTTATTGACTCGATTGCCGGTGGCGGTGGGTTACTTACCATTCCGGCGTTAATGGCGGCGGGGATGTCTCCCGCTAACGCGCTGGCAACCAATAAACTGCAAGCCTGCGGCGGCTCTATTTCCGCCACTATCTACTTTATTCGCCGCAAAGTGGTTAGCTTAAGCGATCAAAAACTCAATATCGCGATGACCTTTGTTGGTTCAATGAGCGGCGCATTGCTGGTGCAGTACGTGCAGGCTGATGTGCTACGGCAGATTTTACCCATCCTGGTGATTTGTATCGGTCTCTATTTCTTGCTGATGCCCAAACTGGGAGAAGAAGATCGCCAGCGCCGGATGTACGGCCTACCTTTCGCGTTAATTGCTGGTGGTTGTGTCGGTTTTTACGATGGATTCTTTGGCCCGGCTGCCGGATCGTTTTACGCGCTGGCCTTCGTTACGCTGTGCGGATTCAACCTCGCCAAAGCCACGGCTCACGCTAAATTACTTAACGCAACGTCAAACATAGGCGGTTTGCTGCTGTTTATTCTCGGCGGCAAAGTGATTTGGGCGACAGGATTCGTGATGCTGGTGGGGCAGTTCCTCGGCGCGCGCATGGGTTCAAGACTGGTGTTGAGCAAAGGACAAAAGCTGATCCGCCCAATGATCGTTATTGTATCGGCGGTGATGAGTGCCAAATTACTTTATGATAGCCACGGACAGGAGATCCTCCACTGGTTGGGGATGAACTAATGAACAGTACACACCACTATGAGCAGTTGATTGAAATTTTTAATAGCTGCTTTGCCGATGAATTTAATACCCGTCTGATTAAAGGCGACGACGAACCGATCTATCTTCCTGCTGATGCGGAAATACCGTTTAACCGAATCGTCTTTGCTCATGGTTTTTATGCCAGCGCAATTCATGAGATTTCGCACTGGTGTATTGCCGGGAAAGCGCGCCGTGAACTGGTTGATTTCGGCTACTGGTATTGCCCGGACGGACGCGATGCCCAAACGCAAAGCCAGTTTGAAGATGTTGAAGTTAAGCCGCAGGCGCTGGACTGGTTGTTCTGCGTGGCGGCGGGATATCCGTTTAATGTTAGCTGCGACAATCTGGAAGGCGACTTCGAACCGGATCGCGTGGTGTTCCAGCGACGCGTACATGCGCAGGTGATGGATTATCTGGCAAACGGTATTCCCGAACGTCCGGCACGCTTCATAAACGCATTACAAAATTATTATCACACGCCGGAAATTACGGCGGAACAGTTCCCGTGGCCGGAAGAGCTCAACTGAAGCCAGCGCCACGTTTTACAATGAGGAAAGAAGATGATCGCGGAGTTTGAATCACGCATTCTGGCATTAATCGACGGTATGGTTGACCATGCCAGTGATGATGAGTTGTTTGCCAGTGGATATTTGCGTGGCCACCTGACGTTAGCCATCGCAGAACTGGAAAGTGGTGATGACCACTCCGCCCATGCGGTGCATACAACCGTTAGCCAGAGTCTGGAAAAAGCCATTGGCGCCGGTGAATTGTCGCCGCGTGACCAGGCGCTGGTTACCGATATGTGGGAAAACCTGTTTCAGCAGGCGTCACAGCAGTAAGTTGTTGGCGTCTGGAGCACCATGCCTGATGCGACGCTTGCCGCGTCTTA
>NZ_AEJZ01000296.1:0-2659 GCF_000208525.1 Escherichia sp. TW14182 | reverse complement strand
TAACGACAATGTGGCAACCAACACCACTAACATCGCTACTAACACCACCAACATCACCAATCTGACTGATACGGTGAACAACCTCGGTGAAGATGCGCTGAAATGGGATGACGCCGCAAGCGCATTCACCGCTGCACACGGCACCGAAACCACCAGCAAAATCACTAACGTCACCGCTGGAACAATCTCATCTACCAGCACCGATGCCGTTAACGGTGGGCAACTGTTTAGCTTAAGTGATTCACTGGCAGACTATTTTGGCGGTAACGCCTCGGTTGATGAAAACGGTGTATTTACTGGCCCGTCCTACACCATCGGTAGCAACAGCTACGATAACGTAGGTGATGCGCTGGCGGCGATTAACACCTCCTTTAGCACTTCACTGGGCGACGCTCTGCTGTGGGATGAAACGGCAAGTGCATTCAGCGCCGGCCACGGTGGCAATGCCAGCAAAATTACCAATGTCGCAAATGGTGCCGTTTCTGAAACCAGCACCGATGCCATCAATGGTGGGCAACTCTACGGTGTGAGCAACTCTGTTGTTGATGCCCTGGGCGGTGGCGCCGCAGTAAATGCTGACGGTAGCATCAGTGCGCCGACGTACTCCATTGCTGATACCGATTACAATAACGTCGGTGATGCTCTGGACGCGATCGACTCAACCCTGGATGATGCGCTGCTCTGGGACGCAACCGCCGGTGAAAATGGTGCGTTCAGCGCCAGCCGCGATGGCAAAGCCAGCGTAATCACTAATGTTGCTAATGGTGATATTTCTGAAACCAGTACTGATGCAATTAATGGTTCACAGTTGTTCGCCACCAACACGTTGATCAATCAGCAAAATGAGATCATCAACCAGATTGCCGGTAATACCAGCATAGACTACATCGAAGAGAACGGTGCGGGTCTGAACTATGCGCGTACTAATGACACCGGCTTAACCTTTATTGATGCGAGCGCATCAGGTACTGGCGCTACAGCGGTGGGTTATAACGCTGTCGCTTCCGGCGAAAGCAGTGTCGCAATTGGTCAGAATAGCAGCAGCAGCGTTGATACTGGTATCGCGCTGGGTAGCGAATCCGTCTCCAGCCGTGTGATTGTTAAAGGTTCTCGTAACACCAGCGTAACCGAAGAAGGCGTTGTGATTGGTTACGACACCACTGACGGCGAACTGCTTGGCGCATTGTCGATTGGCGATGATGGTAAGTACCGTCAGATCATCAACGTTGCTGATGGTACTGAATCCCATGACGCCGTGACTGTACGCCAGTTGCAAAACGCCATTGGTGCTGTCGCCACTACGCCGACCAAGTACTACCATGCCAACTCAACGGAAGAAGATTCACTGGCGGTAGGTACTGACTCGCTGGCGATGGGCGCGAAAACTATCGTTAATGCTGACGCGGGTATTGGTATCGGCCTGAACACTCTGGTTCTGCCAGATGCCATCAACGGTATTGCTATCGGTTCTAACGCACGCGCCAACCATGCAAACAGTATTGCAATGGGTAATGGTTCTCAGACCACTCGCGGCGCTCAGACTGGCTACACCGCCTACAACATGGACGCGCCGCAGAACTCTGTCGGTGAGTTCTCTGTCGGCAGTGAAGACGGTCAACGTCAGATCACTAATGTCGCGGCGGGTTCGGCAGATACCGATGCCGTTAACGTTGGTCAGTTGAAAGTGACGGACGCACAGGTTTCCCAGAACACCCAGAGCATTACTAACCTGAATACTCAGGTAACGAATCTGGATACCCGCGTCACCAATATCGAAAACGGTATTGGCGATATCGTAAGCACCGGTAGCACCAAGTACTTCAAGACCAACACCGATGGCGTAGATGCTAACGCGCAGGGTAAAGACAGTGTTGCGATTGGCTCTGGCTCTATTGCTGCCGCTGATAACAGCGTTGCGCTGGGTACTGGCTCTGTGGCAAACGAAGAAAATACGATCTCCGTAGGTTCTTCCACTAACCAACGCCGTATCACCAACGTTGCCGCTGGTAAAAATGCTACTGACGCGGTTAACGTTGCGCAGTTGAAGTCTTCCGAAGCAGGCGGCGTGCGCTATGACACCAAAGCTGACGGTTCTGTTGATTACAGCAACATCACTCTCGGCGGTGGTAATGGCGGAACGACTCGCATCAGCAACGTTTCCGCTGGCGTTAACAACAACGACGCGGTGAACTACGCGCAGTTGAAGCAAAGCGTGCAGGAAACGAAGCAATACACCGATCAGCGCATGGTTGAGATGGATAACAAACTGTCCAAAACCGAAAGCAAGTTGAGCGGTGGTATCGCTTCTGCAATGGCGATGACCGGTCTGCCGCAGGCTTACACGCCAGGTGCCAGCATGGCCTCCATTGGTGGCGGTACATACAACGGTGAATCGGCTGTTGCTTTAGGTGTGTCGATGGTGAGCGCCAACGGTCGTTGGGTCTACAAATTACAAGGTAGTACCAATAGCCAGGGTGAATACTCCGCCGCACTTGGTGCCGGTATTCAGTGGTAATGACCCATTAAGTTAGTGTGACTAAGGGCAATTCTCTGAGGAGGGTTGCCCTTTTTTTGTTTGAAAATTGCACAAATTGTGACTTCGGCTTTTTGACATTAGCTTGAGGCTACATGCGCGCTGCCCCTCTCACCCCGACCCTCT
>NZ_AEJZ01000297.1:0-4287 GCF_000208525.1 Escherichia sp. TW14182 | reverse complement strand
GTTAAAGTTGACTCGGGGCCTTTCCACATCCGGCCTTCGGGTTTACCCTCCAGCCATCAGCCGAAAGGCACCCGCGCGAATTCTAGCCTGGTTTTTTCCCTTGTTTCAATCCGTTGAGACTTATCAGCCTTCTGATGTAAAATTCCCGACCGCAGACATTATTCAGTCACGCATTTGATACATGCTTCCGCCGGCGTTCGCGCCGGTTTTTTTCGTCCTGTTGCTGCGTAGATCGTCATGTGCGATCGAGGCGCGGTATTGATCCTTTTTTCAGTTTAATTCTGACTCTTGATTTTGCGCAGGCCGCGCTACGTCGGGCTTCTTTGTTTGAGGGTTGTTTAACGCGATCCTTTCGCGATCGTGTCTTGTCCCACGTAAAGTATAAAAACTCTTTTAATATCAGCCTGTTTTCTTTCTCTTGCCATTCATGAGATCGTAAAAATCCCTCTGAAAACTGCAAAAAATTTCAAAACGTGAAATTTCAGATCTTCGCTTTTCCCTCAGTTGCTGCGCGGGCTGGCGGTCATTTTTGCACGGCAGAAAACTGAAAAAGTGTTTCGAGACAAAACCCGCGGGTTGGAGGGGGTAGCGCGGTTTACGTCACCTCACGCTTTACGTCACACCGTTTACGTGGTGTGCGCATACAGCGCCGGAATGGCACGCAGAACGCATTAATCAGGTGGCAGATATGAAAACGCACGGCCTGAACCGTGCGTTGCGTGATGGGGCGTTTATGTGGATTTTATGCCCGGTGATTAGGCGATAAGGTCGCCGTATTTTTCGCGCAGGCTCGTAGCCTGTTGGGCGTCTGCGGCAAGTTCGCTGCTGTTTGTTGGTGCGCCAGTGTTGCTGTGGGTGTGGTTTGCAGTGTGTGTGGCCAGCAACTGAACCAGATCCAGAATATCAATCAACAACGTCAGCAGATTAAGTCCGGATTTTTCCCGTGAGCCACCGCGCCCAATAAATACAGTCGGGGCGGTAAATTCCAGGCCGCCGTCCGCCCGGCATGTTCTGCGGCCTCCCACGTTTTCGGTGAGGTTATGCTCGATGGTGGATGTCGCCCCTTTGAGTTTAGTCAGCAAATCCTGCGCTACCATCTGGATATGCTCACCGGCTGCGATCGCATAATGGCCAGTAGTAATGTGTTCTGTCTGACCTGTCATCAGCTTGCTGGTTCCCAGAACGCTGGTTATGTCGTTTGCCTGTACTGTTGTTGTTCTGGTTGTTGTTGTGCGTTCTTCCTGATCGCTGTTAATGGTTCGCCTGGCTGAATGCTCCCTGATTTGCTGGTCGGTTTCTCTGTGCCAGCTTCCGTCAGTCGTGACACGCTGAAACACTTCTGCGCGCTGTTGTTGCAATTGTTCGCCGGGCTTTACATCAGGCAGGTTATGACCAGCGGGTAAGATTTGCCTGATGACAGGTTTATCCGGTCGTCCTTCAATGTTGGATATTTCCACGATGGTGCCAGCCGGCGGGTAGGCAAAACATCCCGCCTCACTGCCAGCCATGGGGACGGGGAGCGGTACTGCCGGGTAAACGGGCGTATCGCTTTTATCGTTGCCGTTCTCATCAAGCAACTGCACATCGACGGCGTAGCGTGGGCGGAAACTGTCGGCCACATCGCCCAGGGTGGTGGGCTCCGTTGGCGCAATGACGCGCGCCAGCCGGGTATGTAGCGTACCGCTGGCCAGTTCCGGGAACTGTGTTTCCATTTGTCTGCGTAATGGTGATTTGGAAACAGGGTTACCCGTGGCGGTAAGGCGCTCCCATGTCAGGGTCATTTTCTCGTTGTTGAGGGCTACACGGGTAATGCGCCCGGCCGGTAGGTTCACGCCCGGTCGCACAGTTTCCATAAACATGATGTCGATGCTGTTTCCGCCGCTTTGCCCGAGTGTGTACTGTTGCGGAATATCCGGCATTGTAATACTGGCAAATCGTGAATCAGCTGCGCTTCCCACAAATACAGAACCGTCCGGCATAGGGTGCCAGACGTAATCGCTGATACTGAATGCTCGCCCCAGTTGGCTGAGCAGTTGTGCTCCGCTGCCGCTGTGGGTGATGTAGGGAGTTGGTATACTGGCATAATCCGCATCCGGAGTGATAAAAACGATACCGCTTTGTCGCCCCAGATTATCGAGTACCCCCCGCAACGTCGGGTGTTGCATGGAGCAGGGGAAATCAAAATCCAGCACAGCAGCCGCTTCACGAATAAAAAGGCGACGTGAGCCATTTTCAGCAGGTTGATCGCGCTCAATGTAGCCGGAGAAATAGCGCCATGCTTCACCGTCACGGCCGAGATCAATTTGTACCATTGCGCCGGCAAGGCTGTGTTCGGGTGACAGATTGTTAACAGAAATGAAGCCACGACCGGCAGCATTCAGGGTAAGAACAAGGCTTATATCGGCAATTTCCACCCGTTCGCCATTAATCATGCAGCGTTGTATCAATTTCATGTTTTCCCTTCCTCTTTCACGCTCCCGATGCCAACAGCATCCAGACCAGAGCCAACGGCATCATTGATTTTTTTCCAGAACGAACTTTGCGTATTCATGCCTTTGTCTGGTACCTGTTCGCTGCCATTCTGGGTCTGCTGTCTGGCGATGGTTTTCTGCGAACCGCTGCGTGCGGATGCTTTCTCTGGCACGCTTAATTTTTCCCTGAGAGTAAAGGTGATCTGCCAGTGCATTTTTCCCTGTTGTTCCGTGGCATCAATGCCACCAGAAAACACCCCCTGTCGCATATTGATTGCCTTCGCGGTAGCGTTAGCAATGCGATATGTTTTTTTGGCACCGTTGCTTTCTGTTGCCTCCGCAAGCTGAAAAATACGGGTCAGAATAGCTTCATCGTTAAAATCAATAACCCCCGACACGCGCAGCTCTTTAGCCTTGTTTCCCTGCTGGGCGCTCGTGGTGCTGGTTGACTGTCCGGACATATCTTTGTCCGGTAGTTGCATGGTGGCGCTGACGGTGATGTTGCGCAGCAGAATGGCTTCCCCGTCAAGCGCAAGGACAATCATCTGGGTCATGTAGTGCTCCCCTTAGTGATGAGAGATTATCGCCGACGAACAGCATCACAGCTGTAAAAACCCACTCGGGGTGTGGGATGTTTTTTTGTATCAGCACTGCAGCCTGGCTAAGGGCTCCCTTGTAGCAAAAGCGCCACACCGGGCAAAATTTTTGCCGGAGTGCGGCCTGCTGATCAGCGATTTCCTGCAAGGCTTTATCTCTCGCATTCATGAACTGATGCAGCGATGATGACAATGTTTCCGGTGATGTGGCGGCAGGAGTGGCTGCCTGTGCAATGGTTGCTGCCAGCGACATGCTGCGAGTGGTCTGTGTCGACAGCATTATCGGTTCCGGAAGTGATGTTGCCGGTCTGGCGGGGATTTGCATTCTGCTGATGGCCAGTGAAAGTTGACTGGAAATCATGCGGGACATTCGCCCCACCTCTGGCAATGGAAATGCGCCTGAAAATTGCCTGGCGAGTGATAAAAACTCGCCAGCAGAAGGAGCGCAAAACAATAGCGCCACAATGTCTTTTTCTGTGCTTTCTTTCAGATAGGGTAAAAGTGCAGATACAGCATTTTCGGGGCTGAGATAACGCCCCGATGGTTTGATGTTTCCGGTATTTTCTGACCATGGATGAAGGCAAACCACAGAGCATTTAATGTTCATGGCTGACGGGCGCAGAATTGCCTTTTCCCATTTCATTCTGACTCTCCAGCCTGAAAAGCGCGGATGTCGGCAAGATTATTAAGGCTATCCAGCACGTTCTTCATCTGTCGCTGACGGCGATAAATCTCGTCATTGCGATCAATCTGCGCCTGTGCCATCGCGGCTGCCAGCTCCTGAATCTGCGCCATTGTCAGTGTGACAAGGTTATTTGCTGCATCCCCCCATCCAAGCGTTGACCGCGTACCTGCCACCTTTGCAGCCATTGCCACAGGCGCAATACGACTTATTGAGTCTGCACCGCCGTTCCAGGCGTGACCGTTCCATTCGAACGTGAACGGCTGCGCTTCCTGTTCTGTGCGCCAGAGCTCGATTTCTCGTTTTTTGGCATCCTTCGCCGCGGCGATAAGTTCCGGCGTGACAGTGAACGTGGCGATTTCTCCCCATTTGCCGCTTTGCAGTTCCTGCCAGATTTGCTGACCTGTCGTCGCGGTGTCTTCTGGCGTGGCTGTGTACGGAAGCGGGTCTTCCATTCCTTCAAACAGCACGTCGCAGTCAATCGCACCGGACTCGGTGTAGCGGGGACTGGTGATTTTTTTAATTTGCATCATGAAAC
>NZ_AEJZ01000298.1:0-7508 GCF_000208525.1 Escherichia sp. TW14182 | reverse complement strand
CTTGCCGGATTTTTGCCGTTTGTCTGGCTGATGTGGGCAATTAACCACGGTGGATTAAGTGCCGATCCGGTGAAAGATATTCAGCATTTTACCGGTCGGACTGCGCTGAAATTCTTGCTGGCGACCTTGTTGGTTACACCGCTGGCGCGCTACGCTAAACAACCATTATTGATTCGCACTCGCCGCCTGTTGGGTTTATGGTGTTTCGCCTGGGCAACGCTGCACTTAACCAGTTATGCCTTGCTGGAGCTGGGAGTGAATAATCTGACGTTATTGGGTCAGGAATTAATCACCCGACCTTATTTAACGCTCGGAATTATCAGTTGGCTGATTTTACTGGCTTTAACATTCACTTCCACGCAGGCGATGCAGCGAACCTTAGGCAAACGCTGGCAACAATTGCATAACTTCGTCTATCTTGTCGCGCTCCTAGTCCCCATACATTATCTGTGGTCAGTAAAGATTATCTCAATGCAATCAGTAAGTTACGCTGTCCTGGTATTGCTACTTTTAGGCTTGCGTCATAATAAATGGTTTTCTCTGTTCAAAAAGTTACAGAAGTTGTTTCAACACAAAATTACAACATAATCTGTGCGTCTCCTGCAGACACTTAGGTTACGTGGGCTGGCAGTAAATATTTAATGGTGTTGTCCAACTGGATAACCTAAACAATGTGCGTCAATGGCATGTAAGACGGTACGCTGTGATTTCATATGGCACAGGAGAAAACCGCCGAAGCCCGACGTAAGTCTGTGCGGTCGTCCTTCCGTCCTGCAATGCCATGCGCCCGGTCAGCGATGATAATGCTTCTTTGCGTAGTCGGAGTTGCCAGCGTCAGTAATATAAGACAGTAATCACCATTGTTAGTATAAAGAAATAACCAGGCCTGTCTCCCATCCCAGGGGAGACTTGAGGTATTTCCCATATACAGGCCAGAGTATTTATTCTCAGGATAATTGTTTCAGCATCGCAACCGCATCAGATTCCGGCATCGCAAACTGCACCCGGTGCCGTGCAGCCACATCGAGCGCAAACACCTTCGTGTAGACCTCCGTTGAGCTGATGGACTTATGCCCCATCAGGCTCTGCAGGACCTTCAGCGGTATACCGGCATACAGCATGTGCATCGCATAGGAATGGCGGAACGTATGTGGCGTGACCGGGACAGAGAACGTCACACCATCAGCGGCAGCGGCGGCAACTGCTTCCCCAATCCAGGTCCTGACCGTTCTGTCCGTCACTTCCCAGATCCGCGCTTTCTCTGTCCTGCCTGTTCGTTTATTACGCCGTTCCAGAGGAATTTTCAGTGTTGCCACCATCGTCTGCAGCTGGCTGACGTACCAGGAGTCAGAGAGCGGAACCAGCCGGTGAGTCTGCTGACCGGCGGGCATTCTTCCTGCCGTTCTGGCTGCCTTTTCGCTCCGTTGTTTCAGGGTGGCAAGCTGCACAAACGGATACGGAGGCGCGAGCGAAAAATCCCCCCGCGTCAGCGCCAGTGCTTCATTAATACGCGCGCCGGTGTTCCACAGAGTGGCCAGCAACATCTTGCGACGCAGATCCGGGACGTAATGGAGCAGGGCACTCACCTCGGGAGCCAGCAGATATTTCGGCAGTTCATCATGAACCATCGACATCTGGCGGAGTGCCAGCGCTGCCGGATAATCAATGGCAACAGGAAGTTGTGCAGGTTGTCCGGCAGAATACACTGCTGGTACCATGGCTGCAGACTGACTGTGTATAACGGAGCCTGACATTTATATTCCCCAGAACATCAGGTTAATGGCGTTTTTGATGTCATTTTCCCGGTGACTGAGATCAGCCACTTCTTCCCCGATAACGGAGACCGGCACACTGGCCATATCGGTGGTCATCATGCGCCAGCTTTCATCCCCGACATGCACCACCGGGTAAAGCTCACGGGAGACTTTATCTGACAGCAGGTGGGCACTGGCCAGGGGGATCACCATCCGTCGCCCGGGCGTGTCAATAATGTCACTCTGGACATCCACAAACAGACGATAACGACTCTCTCTTTTATAGGTGTAAACCTTAAACTGCATTTCACCAGTCCCTGTTCTCGTCGGCAAAAGAGCCGTTCATTTCAATAAACCGGGCGACCTCAGCCATCCCTTCCTGATTTTCCGCTTTCCAGCGTTCGGCACGCAGACGACGGGCTTCATTCTGCATGGTTGTGCTTACCAGACCGGAGATATTGACATCATATGCTTTGAGTAACTTATAGCTGTCACTGTCGACGGTAACTGTAATGCGCTGCTTCATAAGACACCTCATATTACATACTCACTATACACAATTAAGTATACATCAGTATCACGCTATAACATGCCTCCGATACCGGAATATTATTATCTGGCTATTATTAATATTTTCATCAATCACTAATTTCAAAAATTACCACAACAATAATAACCAATGATGTAATAACCGCATTAAATTACAGGACAACTGTTTTGCCATGATCCGATTTTTATCGTATATACGATTTTCCGGAAATGAATCACGATCAGTGAATAAGCGAAGTGATCCTTTCTGCCGCTGATGACCGGCTCACAAACACGAGGAGAAACACAACACTCATAGTAGTCAACAGAGAAATAACACTACATATTGTGTTGGCGGACTATGATGCAGCGAGGGAGAAGAAGAAGATCCGTAACTCACAGAAACCGGATCTTTCAGATGAGAAAGAGATATTAATGTTAAAAATGCATCAATTTATGAGTATTTTTGCGAAAAACTCATTAATGCTGCAAAGGCCAAAATATTTAATTTTTATTGCGCTAATGGTAAAAAACTGTACGCACCTAATCCCGCACCTCTGACATGCTGATGAACAGCATGTTCCTGCGGAACTCATGGTGAGCATTCACCTGAGAGAAATTGAACTGCCGGCAACGAATGTTGTAATATCCCCAATCTCTGTCCTTCTCCTGCATATAACCCCATGCAGCACGGACAGTACGAATATTTATACAGATGTAATAAATACAGATACTGAAGTGTTCAGCATATGATTATCGAAAAACTCCATCTGAAAAATTTCAGGCATTTCCCCGAAGTTAACATTAATTTTAACAGAGGCTTTAACTTCATCAGTGGACCTAATGGTTGTGGGAAAACATCGATCCTGGCTGCTATTGGACATACTCTCAACAGTCACACAGAATATTCACGCCATGGCGAAAACTGTGAATACTGGATTGATGTAACTGAACAGGGAAGGAAATTTCGGCCGGGAAAAAGTGCTGGCTCCATTATACCTGTTGGCTACAGAAAAGACTCTCTTTCCGGTATAAATAGTCGCCCTCCCGTAGAACAGGGGCGTAAACCAATTTATTACTACGAAGTGAAAGAAATATTAAAGCTGCCCCCCTTGATTATTGGTGCACAGAGAAAAATAACATATAAAAACATTACAGGAATGACCAGGGAAACAGATGCAACAGGCAGTAGAAAACATTATTGTGACAACTCCCTCCATTATCTTTACAACTCAGTTGAAAGAAATATTAAACAATGGATGATTAACCGATATTTTGTTATCGATAAGGACTGGGCTGTTGAGGAAAAAGAAAACTGGGCACATCTCATCAGAACACTTCCTGAAATAGCCCCATTCAACAGTAATTTTAAATACATCAGAACCGGGCGGGATCTTGAGCCTGTTTTTTCGATATATGAAAAAGAATGCTACCTTGAAGAACTTTCTTCTGGTTTTCAGGCCATTTTATACATAATAATAAGCATATTCGAGTGGATAGAGTCCTGCATGCCGGAAGGTGAAAGGTGTGTAAAAAATGCTGAAGGCACTGTACTTATTGATGAGCTGGATAACCATCTGCATCCGGAATGGCAACTGACCATTCGCAACGGTATCTCAGCCTTGTTTCCTCAATTGCAGTTTATTGTAACGACGCATTCTCCACACCTTCTGGCCTCTGCGAATAAAAATGAAATCATTCTGCTTCCGCCGTCTTATGAAAAAGAGAAATATAATATCTATCCACTGGATAAGACATATTCAGGGTGGTCTACGGATTTAATCCTGACGGGATTAATGGGGGTTCTCAGCCTCGACAGCAAGGAGTATGAAAAACTTGTTGAAACCTGTTACAAAAATATTGAAGAAAATGATATTGATGAACTGAAGCGTAATTATTCACGACTTGAATCTATCAGTCATCCGGATGACAGTATCCTGATTGTACTTAAAACCCGGATTGCAGGTATGGAGGCTATCAGATGATAAAACTGAATCGCTTACCATCGCCAGTGGTTCTCAGGGATAACTGTACCGCCTGGACAAAGAATTTAATGGCACTGGTTGATAAATACGGCGGGTATAACAAAATTCCTGCCAAAGAAAAAGAATCTGCCCTCCGGTTCTACCGGCACGAAGATATCAAGCAAACGCTAAAAGCAAGCACACATGGAAAATGTGCTTTTTGCGAGGGTATACCTGATGAAACAGGTTACGCTGAGGTGGAGCATTTTTATCCAAAATCGTTGTACACAGAAAAAACATTTGAATGGGAAAATCTGCTCTACGCCTGCAAAGCATGTAATAATCAAAAACTCAATCATGATACATATCATTTACCTATTGTTAATCCGTATGATAACGATCCTGATGAATACTTCACTTATAATGATATCATGATCAGACCTAAAAAAGGGGCTTACCAGGAAATTGCAGAAAGAACAATTAAAGTCTGCGGATTAAGCTCACCCAGACTTATTACTGCCAGGAGTGATATTCTTGTCAGCTTTCGTATTTTCGAACAAGAACTCTCCACTGCTTTAAGCAAATTCCATGATGCCAGAACAGAGAAAAGTAAAGAAGACAGAGCCAGAAAGATCAGTGAAGCATTAGATACCATTGAAAGCATGGCTAAACCTGATGCAAAACTCTCACATTTTTATCGTTTTTTGTTGAACAGTTCAGCAGTTTACCACCAAGCGAAAGATGAACTGAATAATTATCTCTGTGAGGTGTTGTAAGAAACATACCACAGAGATAAAAAATATTAACAACTTCTGTCTCCAGGAATGAAAAAACAGGATAAAAATTGGAACAGGACAAATAAATGATGACTGATAATATTCGTGCAGTAATGCACGAGTGTTATCAACAGATACCCCTCAATATTAAAAAAGGAAAAACCATATAGCCTGTCAGGCTTGCTGTCAGCACTAAATAGTGTCAGTTAGTCGACGTTAACTTTATTTATTACTTGAGTGTAACTTTATTATATAATATTTTTAATATTAACTACTGCTCGCGTTATACATGTGACACTCTCGAATGCACTTACGTTAGTTAAAAGTAAAAGGGTTAAACTACATGGATTCGATTAATCACATTCCCTTTGGTCTCAGAAAAGAAGACCAGATGTATGTAGATGTTGCTGATGTTCCAAAAGGAAGGAGCTGTGGTTGCCTTTGCCCTTCATGTCATATCCCTCTTATCGCCCGTCAGGGTAAAGTAAATCGTTGGCATTTCGCACATGCCAGCAGAAAGGTCAGGGATATAGAGCAAAGTTGCCAGTATTCGTTTTTTGTTTCTGTTCGGGCAATGGCTAAACAAATTATTGAACCCGGGTTCCAGCTTTCCACGCCGGGTTACACGGACGAGGTATCCGAACGACGTTATGGCATCAGATTCTCTGAATCATTTTGCGTCACTACCTCTGGTACTATTACGTTGGACAACGTACAGAAAGAATGCCTGTTTGAAGAGACTATTGTGGACATCTGCGCTGAAATTAACGGCTATCCACTTGTGATTTATTTTTCTCATCCGGAACGCAGAGTCCCTGTTTCACTTAAAGTACCGGACAATAAGCAATGTGGTGTCCTTGAGATAGATTTATCCAGGACGAGAGAATTGTTTCTGTCTAAAAATGCGACGTCTGACCGGTTCGATGATGTACTCAAAACGTTTATTGAAGGGGATAATCACTCAAAAAAATGGATCTTCCACCCCAGGAAACATTCCACTATGTGCCGAGCCAGAACCAGGCTCGAAAAGCGGATCACAAACTGGAGGCCACCGCAAGAACGAACAAAAATCAGAAAAAATCCTTATGTCCGTTTTGAACCTGGCAGGGAGCATTACTACGAGTGCCTGATTTGCAAAACAAAATGGTCAGCATATGAATATGAAAAACCAGTATGTCCAGTTTGCAGGATACATTTATATTCAAGACAAATTTATTGATTACGTTGATTATCCAGACCGTACAGCTCAGTGGAAGCGTATCCAGGACAATCTGCAAAACGGTGACTATCAACTGGCCACTATTCAGCTGAACAGCCTCTGCATTCAACAGGACAACCTTCGATTGTCTCATTACACACAGTAATAACTGCCATCAACAATATGCTTATCACCCTGATAGCAGCAATGTCGCATAAGGCCTGGCTGAGTCGCCACCGGCAGCAAAAAACAGGGAATTGAACGCGCCACACGCTGGGTAAATACCAGAGCAAGCATGTCGCTCAGGAACGACATCAGAAAGCCCTGTACTCCTGCGTACAATCAGCCCCCTAAGATATGAAGCAACTGATAAGGTAAGCCTGTGCTGTAAACAAGCTTACCACTTACTTTTATATATCTTCAGCGTCGTAGTATTCAGCCTGTTCAGTATCAGATACTGCATTGATAATTTTAAAATCCTCATCAATGAAGCTCCATTTTTCATCACGCCATAACAAACTTATGTTGGCATCGACTTCAAATTCAGAACCTGAGTAGGCATGGTCTGGCAACTGATCCCCTTGATAGAGGAAAGAGACCTTCAAGTTTAAAATTCCTTTATTTTCATCATAATGCGTTTCTGTCACAGTCAGGTCTTCCACCGTGAAGCCAGCTGCATTTGTGGAGGCGATCTCGCCTGAAAGTTCGTTCTCTACTGCCATTTCAAACGCAGCATAAGGACCATCAGTATAAGTATCGTAGTAGTTATGGATTACATCCGCGAAATCAGAATCACCAAATGCAGCCATCAGCAAACGAGATTCCAGCGGTGCGTATTTTGCTACCCTGGTAAGTTCATGATAGTTTAAAAAATTTGACTGCTTGGCGATGATCTCTAACGCCTGACTATGCGTGAGTACAGAACTGGCACGCGCCATCTTTTTAGCTTTAGTGCTGATGATTTTGAGACAAGAATAACGTGACATGGCCGTTCTCCAAATTTTAGACGCTTTTGGAAACCGATAGCCTGCTAACCGGACTCCGCGCGTCACAAATGTGGGCGAGCCAAGTATTGTATGGGTAGAACTTAAAACTGATGGGCTATTGCTTTGCGAGACAGGCGCCAGGTGACCATCACCACCTCTCGCTATGATGGCAAAATCGTCTTGTTAAGTCAAACCAGACAATATTTTGCAGAATGCAGAATGCAGAATGCAGAAAGAGAAAAGCCACCCATAGGGTGGCTTTTCCAGTACTAACTTTGGCGCTCAGGTCCGAAGAAATCTGA
>NZ_AEJZ01000299.1:0-5786 GCF_000208525.1 Escherichia sp. TW14182 | reverse complement strand
AAAACCACTCACGCTCTTGAGCCTAGCAAGCCGCTGGCACACGACGAGAAGCCCATTACCATCGAAGTGGTTTCCATGGACTGGAAATGGTTCTTCATCTACCCGGAACAGGGCATTGCAACCGTGAATGAAATCGCTTTCCCGGCGAACACTCCGGTGTACTTCAAAGTGACCTCCAACTCCGTGATGAACTCCTTCTTTATTCCGCGTCTGGGTAGCCAGATTTATGCCATGGCCGGTATGCAGACTCGCCTGCATCTGATCGCCAACGAACCCGGTACTTATGACGGTATCTCCGCCAGCTACAGCGGCCCGGGCTTCTCAGGTATGAAGTTCAAAGCTATCGCAACACCGGATCGTGCCGCATTCGACCAATGGGTCGCAAAAGCCAAACAGTCGCCGAACACCATGTCTGACATGGCTGCGTTCGAAAAACTGGCCGCGCCTAGCGAATACAACCAGGTGGAATATTTCTCCAACGTGAAACCAGATTTGTTTGCCGATGTGATTAACAAGTTTATGGCTCACGGTAAGAGCATGGACATGACCCAGCCAGAAGGTGAGCACAGCGCACACGAAGGTATGGAAGGCATGGACATGAGCCACGCGGAATCCGCCCATTAAAGGGGTTGAGGAAGAATAAAGATGTTCGGAAAATTATCACTTGATGCAGTCCCGTTCCATGAACCTATCGTCATGGTTACGATCGCTGCCATTATTTTGGGAGGTCTGGCGCTCGTTGGCCTGATCACTTACTTCGGTAAGTGGACCTACCTGTGGAAAGAGTGGCTGACCTCCGTCGACCATAAACGCCTTGGTATCATGTATATCATCGTGGCAATTGTGATGCTGCTGCGTGGTTTTGCTGACGCCATTATGATGCGTAGCCAGCAGGCTCTTGCCTCAGCGGGCGAAGCGGGCTTCCTGCCGCCTCACCACTACGATCAGATCTTCACCGCGCACGGCGTGATTATGATCTTCTTCGTGGCGATGCCTTTCGTTATCGGTCTGATGAACCTGGTGGTTCCGCTGCAGATCGGCGCGCGTGACGTTGCGTTCCCGTTCCTCAACAACTTAAGCTTCTGGTTTACCGTTGTTGGTGTGATTCTGGTTAACGTTTCTCTCGGCGTGGGCGAGTTTGCGCAGACCGGCTGGCTGGCCTATCCACCGCTATCGGGAATAGAGTACAGTCCGGGGGTCGGTGTCGATTACTGGATATGGAGTCTCCAGCTATCCGGTATTGGTACGACGCTAACTGGTATCAACTTCTTCGTTACCATTCTGAAGATGCGCGCACCGGGCATGACCATGTTCAAGATGCCAGTATTTACCTGGGCATCATTGTGCGCAAACATTCTGATTATTGCTTCCTTCCCAATTCTGACGGTTACCGTCGCGTTGTTGACCCTGGATCGCTATCTGGGCACCCATTTCTTTACCAACGATATGGGTGGCAACATGATGATGTACATCAACCTGATTTGGGCATGGGGACATCCGGAAGTTTACATCCTGATCCTGCCTGTTTTCGGTGTGTTCTCCGAAATTGCGGCAACCTTCTCGCGTAAACGTCTGTTTGGTTATACCTCGCTGGTATGGGCAACCGTCTGTATCACCGTGCTGTCGTTCATCGTCTGGCTGCACCACTTCTTTACGATGGGTGCGGGCGCGAACGTAAACGCCTTCTTTGGTATCACCACAATGATTATCGCCATCCCGACCGGGGTGAAGATCTTCAACTGGCTGTTCACCATGTATCAGGGTCGCATCGTGTTCCATTCCGCGATGCTGTGGACCATCGGTTTTATCGTCACCTTCTCGGTGGGCGGTATGACTGGCGTGCTGCTGGCAGTACCGGGCGCGGACTTCGTTCTGCATAACAGCCTGTTCCTGATTGCGCACTTCCATAACGTGATCATCGGCGGCGTGGTCTTCGGCTGCTTCGCAGGGATGACCTACTGGTGGCCTAAAGCGTTCGGTTTCAAACTGAACGAAACCTGGGGTAAACGCGCGTTCTGGTTCTGGATCATCGGCTTCTTCGTTGCCTTTATGCCGCTGTATGCGCTGGGCTTTATGGGTATGACCCGTCGTTTGAGCCAGCAGATTGACCCGCAGTTCCACACTATGCTGATGATTGCAGCCAGCGGTGCGGTACTGATTGCGCTGGGTATTCTCTGCCTCGTGATTCAGATGTACGTTTCTATTCGCGACCGCGACCAGAACCGTGATCTGACTGGCGACCCGTGGGGTGGCCGTACGCTGGAGTGGGCAACCTCTTCCCCGCCTCCGTTCTATAACTTTGCCGTTGTGCCGCACGTTCACGAGCGTGATGCATTCTGGGAAATGAAAGAGAAAGGCGAAGCGTACAAAAAGCCTGACCACTATGAAGAAATTCATATGCCGAAAAACAGCGGCGCCGGTATTGTCATTGCGGCTTTCTCCACCATCTTCGGTTTCGCCATGATCTGGCATATCTGGTGGCTGGCGATTGTTGGCTTCGCAGGCATGATCATCACCTGGATCGTGAAAAGCTTCGACGAGGACGTGGATTACTACGTGCCGGTGGCAGAAATCGAAAAACTGGAAAACCAGCATTTCGATGAGATTACTAAGGCAGGGCTGAAAAATGGCAACTGATACTTTGACGCACGCGACTGCCCACGCGCACGAACACGGGCACCACGATGCAGGCGGAACCAAAATCTTCGGATTCTGGATCTACCTGATGAGCGACTGCATTCTGTTCTCCATCTTGTTTGCTACCTATGCCGTTCTGGTGAACGGCACCGCAGGCGGCCCGACAGGTAAGGACATTTTCGAACTGCCGTTCGTTCTGGTTGAAACCTTCTTGCTGTTGTTCAGCTCCATCACCTACGGCATGGCGGCTATCGCCATGTACAAAAACAACAAAAGCCAGGTTATCTCCTGGCTGGCGTTGACCTGGTTGTTTGGTGCCGGATTTATCGGGATGGAACTCTATGAATTCCATCACCTGATTGTTAACGACATGGGCCCGGATCGCAGCGGCTTCCTGTCAGCGTTCTTTGCGCTGGTCGGGACACACGGTCTGCACGTCACTTCCGGTCTTATCTGGATGGCGGTGCTGATGGTGCAAATCGCCCGTCGCGGCCTGACCAGCACTAACCGTACCCGCATCATGTGTCTGAGCCTGTTCTGGCACTTCCTGGATGTGGTGTGGATCTGTGTGTTCACTGTTGTTTATCTGATGGGGGCGATGTAATGAGTCATTCTAACGTGAGCGGCGGCGCATCCCATGGCAGCGTAAAAACCTATATGACAGGGTTTATCCTGTCGATCATTCTGACGGTGATTCCGTTCTGGATGGTGATGTCAGGTTCTGCCTCTCCGGCCGTAATTCTGGGAACAATCCTGGCAATGGCAGTGGTACAGGTTCTGGTGCATCTGGTGTGCTTCCTGCACATGAATACTAAATCAGATGAAGGCTGGAACATGACGGCGTTTGTCTTCACCGTGCTAATCATCGCGATTCTGGTTGTAGGCTCCATCTGGATCATGTGGAACCTCAACTACAACATGATGATGCACTAAGAGCGGCGGTTATGATGTTTAAGCAATACCTGCAAGTAACGAAACCAGGCATCATCTTTGGCAACCTGATCTCGGTGATTGGGGGATTCCTGCTGGCCTCAAAGGGCAGCATTGATTATCCCCTGTTTATCTACACGTTGGTTGGAGTGTCACTGGTTGTGGCGTCGGGTTGTGTGTTTAACAACTACATCGACAGGGATATCGACAGAAAGATGGAAAGGACGAAGAATCGGGTGCTGGTTAAAGGCCTGATCTCTCCTGCTGTCTCGCTGGTGTACGCCACCGTGCTGGGTATTGCTGGCTTTATGCTGCTGTGGTTTGGCGCGAATCCGCTGGCCTGCTGGCTGGGGGTGATGGGCTTTGTGGTGTATGTCGGCGTTTATAGCCTGTACATGAAACGCCACTCTGTCTACGGCACGTTGATTGGTTCTCTCTCCGGCGCTGCGCCGCCGGTGATTGGCTACTGTGCAGTGACAGGCGACTTCGATAGCGGCGCTGCAATCCTGCTGGCTATCTTCAGCCTGTGGCAAATGCCCCACTCTTATGCCATCGCCATTTTCCGCTTCAAGGATTATCAGGCGGCGAACATTCCGGTACTGCCGGTGGTGAAAGGCATTTCAGTGGCGAAGAACCACATCACGCTGTATATCATCGCCTTTGCTGTTGCCACGCTAATGCTCTCTCTTGGCGGTTACGCTGGATACAAATATCTGGTGGTCGCTGCGGCAGTCAGCGTCTGGTGGTTAGGTATGGCTCTGCGTGGTTATAAAGTTGCTGATGACCGAATCTGGGCACGCAAACTGTTCGGCTTTTCTATCATCGCCATCACTGCCCTCTCGGTAATGATGTCAGTTGATTTTATGGTGCCAGACTCGCATACGCTGCTGGCTGGCGTTTGGTAACTGCGACTTCCCTGTTAAAAAAGGTGCTACGGCACCTTTTTTCTTAGCATTAGAAACATATCCCTCACGAAATATTTACTAAAAAATCCGCATGTTTACCCCATTCGTTTGCCGCTTTACACTAGTCGCGAATTTAAAACAGAGGTGGTAATGAACGATTATAAAATGACGCCAGGCGAGCGGCGCGCGACCTGGGGTTTAGGAACCGTATTTTCATTGCGTATGCTGGGCATGTTTATGGTTCTGCCGGTTCTGACCACGTACGGCATGGCTCTGCAAGGCGCCAGTGAAGCGTTGATCGGTATTGCGATTGGCATTTATGGTCTGACTCAGGCCGTTTTTCAGATTCCATTTGGCCTGCTTTCCGACCGCATAGGCCGCAAACCGCTTATCGTTGGCGGGTTAGCTGTGTTCGTCGCGGGTAGCGTGATTGCCGCGCTTTCCGACTCCATCTGGGGGATCATTCTGGGTCGTGCGTTACAAGGTTCTGGCGCCATAGCCGCAGCCGTTATGGCGCTACTTTCTGATCTGACTCGCGAACAAAACCGTACCAA
The DNA here is from genome assembly GCF_000208525.1 of Escherichia sp. TW14182. Lineage (NCBI taxonomy): Bacteria > Pseudomonadati > Pseudomonadota > Gammaproteobacteria > Enterobacterales > Enterobacteriaceae > Escherichia > Escherichia sp. TW14182. Next base: position 760 of record NZ_AEJZ01000299.1, on the reverse strand, counting down.
AGCGATGGCATTTATCGGCGTCAGTTTTGGCATTACCTTCGCCATTGCGATGGTGCTTGGCCCGATCATCACTCACAAACTTGGGCTACATGCGCTATTCTGGATGATCGCTATTCTGGCAACGACCGGCATTGCGTTGACCATTTGGGTTGTGCCTAACAGCCGCACGCACGTACTTAATCGTGAGTCCGGGATGGTGAAAGGCAGTTTCAGTAAAGTGCTGGCGGAACCACGCCTGCTGAAACTCAACTTCGGCATTATGTGTCTGCACATGTTGCTGATGTCGACGTTTGTTGCCCTGCCAGGGCAACTGGCTGGCGCGGGTTTTCCGGCAGCTGAACACTGGAAGGTCTATCTGGCGACGATGTTAATCGCCTTTGGCTCGGTTGTGCCTTTCATTATCTACGCCGAAGTTAAGCGCAAAATGAAACAGGTCTTTATCTTCTGCGTCGGGCTGATCGTCATTGCGGAAATCGTGTTGTGGAACGCACAAACGCAGTTCTGGCAGTTAGTGGTCGGCGTGCAGCTTTTCTTTGTGGCGTTTAACCTGATGGAAGCCCTCCTGCCTTCACTTATCAGTAAAGAGTCGCCAGCAGGTTACAAAGGCACGGCGATGGGTGTTTACTCCACCAGCCAGTTTCTTGGCGTGGCGATTGGCGGTTCTCTGGGCGGCTGGATTGACGGCATGTTTGACGGTCAGGGGGTTTTTCTGGCAGGTGCAATACTGGCGGCGGTGTGGCTGGCGGTCGCCAGTACGATG
>NZ_AEJZ01000300.1:0-2565 GCF_000208525.1 Escherichia sp. TW14182 | reverse complement strand
GCACTGAACACAACCGCGTCAGGGTGTCGGTTTAAAAAATCCTGTTCAGCCGTCTGCATGTCCGGTTGCGAAGCTTCCGGACGAAAAGATCTTTTATCTGACGGATCAGGTTTTAATACTGACGGATCGGGGCCAACCATCGCCCCCCTAACCGGCTGTTTTTTATCAACGGTTGATCCATCAAAATTTGACGGGTCAACCGTTGAGGGGTCAATATTTGACGGGTCATTTTTTGCCTGGCTAATTTTTCTTTTCGGTTTATATGCCTCACGCGCTGCCGCTGCTGCTGCTTCGAGTTTTTCCACATTAAGACGGTAGATATTGCTTTCATTACGCCCACCGACCTTACGTTCTTCCTTCGTCAGCCAGCCGTTCTTTTCCAGTTCTGCTATCGCAGCTTTAACCGTTGATTCACTCTTTGCCCCAATCTGACGACGAATGGTCTCCACTGCAGGCCATGACACACCTTCGTCATTGCTGTAATCTGCAAGGCGAGCCATTACTGCCACCCTGGATAAGATCATGCCGGTGAAGGCACACCCTTCCCAGACAAGACCATGAAGCTTGCTGCTCATAAAAAACTCCGAACACCGTGCTTTTAGTGCATCACCACGGCATTTCCCGCCGGACCACCACGATTCATCTGATTGAAACCAGCGATCGCCACTGCGACAAAATCATCAGCGTCTCTCACCAGTCGTTCCCGCGTCTCCACCAGCTCCCGAAAATAGGCTGAACTGTGGCTGCGCATTCGGGCCACCAGCAGAGGTGGCATTGCCTTTTCGATCGCCGGTAACAGCGCCTGAATTTTTTTAACCGCATCAGGGGTGTCTTTCTCTACCCAGCGGAAAATTTTCTGAGTATTGCGAGCCAGGGCTTCCGGATGCCTGTCGTCATATAGCTCCGGGAACGTCATACCAAGCTCAAAATAAGCCCGGGTTATTTCAGCTGCCGGAACTTTTTCACCGTCCGGATGAGCCCAGACATTCATCGCCATGCGGATGTGTTCATGCTTGATTTTCATGAATCAACTCCATCAGATAAGCATGCACTACAATCACCTTCAGCATGAACTACATGTGTTTGCCCCAAACGAATGCCGCTCGCATACTCAGGCCAAATAAGCTCCCAATCATGGGGTCGTAGCTCCGCCCTACTTACTTGGCCTTCCGTCGCAGATTCGATCATAAGGGCGCGGGTTGGAGATATAGCTGCTCGTCCAGACGCCATTTGCGATAAGTAAGATGGCGATACACCAAGTCTGGCCGCGAATTTCTTAGCATCACCAACCCTCAATGATTTAATAAACTCTTTTAATGTCATACCTTCCTCGGTTTAGTGTTTTTTTGCGAGTTTAGTATTTAATAAACCATTAAGTCAAGTATTTGCTTGTTTAGTGATTACTAAAGATAATTACCACATGCAAAAAAAAGAAATTCGCCGTTTACGTCTCAAGGAGTGGTTTAAAGATAAAACTCTGCCACCCAAAGAGAAGAGCTACCTATCTCAACTAATGAGTGGGAGGGCCTCGTTTGGAGAAAAGGCTGCCAGAAGAATAGAGCAAACATACGGGATGCCGGAAGGGTATCTGGATGCGGAATACGCAGAACAACCGGAAGTTTCTCCACCACATGCAGGGTTAACGTCTAATCAACTGGAATTATTGCAGATTTTTTCAGCCTTCCCTGAGGATGAGCAACGCCAGATAATCAGCGAGTTAAAGCAGAAAAAAGAATCAATGGAAGATCTCATAGCGAGATGGATTGCGGCGCAAAAATGCCGCCGCGCCTGAGTTATAAAACCGGAGGAAACATGAATAGAGCCCTTTCACCAATGGTTTCTGAATTTGAAACCATTGAACAAGAAAACAGTTACAACGAATGGCTGCGTGCGAAAGTAGCAACGAGCCTTGCAGATCCGCGCCCAGCAATTCCCCATGACGAAGTTGAGCGCAGAATGGCAGAACGCTTTGCTAAAATGCGCAAGGAACGGAGCAAGCAGTAAAATGTTACCCGTGTTATGGCTTGAAAGCGCAGATACCGACCTAGATGATATAACTAGCTATATTGCTCGTTTCGACATAGATGCGGCTGAACGCTTATGGCAGCGATTAAGGGGTTGTGTGCTGCCGTTATCCGAACATCCGTATTTATACCCACCAAGCGACAGAGTACCTGGCTTGCGTGAGATTGTAGCCCACCCTAACTATATAATTCTATACCGCGTAACAACATCAAGCGTTGAAGTAGTAAACGTGATCCACGCAAGACGCCAGTTTCCCTAACTTTCACTACCAATAGAAACATAACAACCGCAACGACTTTATCAAAAGCGTTGTGTTTGTTACGCCCCGTGGTTTAGTTTTTACTTGACTTAAGTTTAATGTTTATTAAACTAAAAATACCAACCCACCCCGCCCCACAGAACGCAGGGCAATACCTCGAGTTACCAGGCAGTGGTCAGGGGATAAGTAGCCAGCCCGAGGCGTAAGAACATGACGGCAGGGTTCAACTTTAACTATGCAGCAGGTTTTTTGTTCCGCTACCCCGGCGTTAAGGGGAAATG
>NZ_AEJZ01000301.1:0-763 GCF_000208525.1 Escherichia sp. TW14182 | reverse complement strand
CTTCCGGCACTCGCGACAGATTATGTTCAGACGCCTGTCGTAACGACGTATTTCTCCGTCTGGTAATGAATAAATCAGGTCAGGGTCGCTCTTCTTTTTCACTGCCGCTCTCGACATTTTTTTGCAGGCTTTTATCCAGTCCTTACGAGCCTGCTCCGAAGGAAATATTCCATGTCCTGAACCATATACTGCGCCACTAACTACCAGCTCTTTCGCCAGAACTTCTATCAGGTGTCTCGTTGCTCCGGTTTCATCCTCCAGTTGCTTACGTGTTTTCCGCCCATCTCTGCGTACCACTTCCACAATGCGCGCCTTCACTTCTTCCCGTTCTTCCTGTGTAAATACTCTTGCCATAAGCGCCTCCGACAATCACTTTTCCGGTGCAACGTGGCGGGAAGAATCAGTAATCTGTTGAACAATATCCCGGTGCTTGTTCAGCTCCCGCAGCGCGGCGCAGACACGCTCCCACTTCTGGACATGATTTTTCGCCCGACGCAGTTCGCGGTTTGCCAGATGCAGCGATGGTAAAATCAGGTCATCGGCTCGCGTTGCAGTAAACGATGGCAACGACTGCACAATATCCACCACAGTTTCTGTTTTAATTTCTTCCTGTGTTGCAGCTTCCTGGGCTGGTAATGCAACACCCGCTGGCTGAGGCCTGGCTTTACCATCAGTTTTCTCTACCGATGCAATCTTCGGCTCTGCTGGTAAATTATCGCCCGGTATGCAGTAGCGAAATTTACCGTTCTGGTTTACGCGTGCC